>CALEPU010000041.1 GCA_937913075.1 uncultured Clostridia bacterium | reverse complement strand
GTCCGCCATGCTGACTGCATTGGTATACGCCTCGTTAACGAGCGCCTCGATCCTTGCCCTGTCAGCGTCCGCAGCCTCCCTCGTTGGCGAGACTGCGTAAACTATGCCGTTTACCAAAGGTACCTCTGCCGCGAGGGCGGGTCTTGCGCCGAATACCGCTGTTGAGAAGATGAGCGCCGCGGCGACAGCGGCCGCAGCTGCGGACAAAGCGACCTTCCATGCGGGGCGTTTTGCCGTTGTCCTCAAGGCTCTTTCGTTATCGTCCGCAATAAGCTCGTGAGTTATGGCGCGTATCCTTTTCGCGTCGACGGATTCTAATTTGCCTATGGCGATCCCGTCGCCTTGATCGAATATTTCAGAGATGCTCTTTTTTATCATAATAGCCTCCGTTTTCAAGTTCCCGACGCAGCCTTTCCTTGCCGCGTCTGAGTTTTGTCTTTACCGTGTTTACGGACAGCCCCGTTTCCTCCGCCAGCTCGCGGCTTGTCCTCGCAAGGTAATAATGACCTATGAACAGCGTTCGGTCGGGCTCCGGCAGACCGTCTACCGCTTTTTTTAATGCGGCGTACTCGGCTTTCTTTATTGCTTCCGTTTCCGGACCTTCCACCGGCACGACAACGGTTTCCGCAAGCGGGAGCAATAGCCTTGTACGACGCACGGCGTCTATCGCGCTGTTCCTTGCGACGCGGGCAAGAAAGCTCTTTACCTTGCCCTCCCGTACCGATGCGGCGCTGCGCCAAAGCCGGAAGAAGACCTCTGCAGTCAACTGCTCTGCGTCCTGCGCGCACATCCTGCTTTTGACTACGCTCCAAACGATGGTATAGACATAGGCGGAATACCTGTCTATAAGCCTGCCAAGCGCGTCCTCACTGCCGTTTTTAACAGCGGACAGAAGCTCGTCGTCCGTGATGGTGTCGTTGCTCATACTGTCGCCTTTCTGAAAGCTTTCACCTATAATAACGCAAGAGGGACGCAAAAAGGTTCATACCTTGAAAAATTTTTATAAACCAAAGCCTGCGGGCAAAGTCGCCGCAGGCTTTTCATGCTTTCCGATAATATTAACCCTTCTTTAAAATACTCAGTATTCCCCTGAACAGCGATCTTCCCATCTCGCGTCCTATGGAGTTCATGGCGGAGGAGGCGACCTTGCCGGCGGCGGAGTTCTTTATCTTCTTCTTGCGTGCCTCCGCCTCCTTTTCCTTTGCGGCGCGCTCCTTCTCCTTCTGCTTTTCTTCGGCTGCCTTCTGCTTTTCCTCGGCGGCTTTTTGCTTCTCTGCCTCCTTGGCGTCGAGCTCCTTCTGCCTTTCCTCGGCGGCCTCGGCGTTGATGCCGTTTATTATCTCGTAGGCGGACTCGTTGTCGACCGCCGTTTCGTACTTGCCGTAGAGGTCGTCCGCCTCTGTCTCCGCCTTGCGCCGCTCGTCGTCTATCGCGCCCATTGAGGACTGCGGAGGCAGTATAGTGGCGCGCTGAACTATATTCGGTCTGCCCTTTTCATCTAGGAAGCTGACGAGCGCCTCTCCCGTACCGAGCTCCGTTATAGCCTCCTCGGTGTCGAAATCCGGATTGACTCTGAAGGTCTGAGCCGCTGCTCTTATCGCCTTCTGCTCAGCGGGAGTGTATGCACGCAGAGCATGCTGAACGCGGTTGCCGAGCTGCGCCAAAATGGGATCGGGTATGTCGGAGGGCTGCTGGGAAATGAAGTAAACACCCACTCCCTTTGACCTTATGAGCTTGACCACCTGCTCGACATTGGTCTTCAAAGCCTTAGGCGCATCGTTGAACAGAAGGTGCGCCTCGTCAAAGAAGAACACGAGCTTTGGCTTCTCCGGATCGCCGACCTCGGGAAGCTCCTCAAAAAGCTCAGCTAAAAGCCAGAGCATGAAGGTGGAATATAACAGAGGCGACCTGTAAAGCCTTGCGCAATGGAATATGTTGATATAGCCCCTGCCCTTGTCGTCGTACTGCATCCAATCCGAGAGGTTGATGTCGGGCTCTCCGAAGAACATATTGCCGCCCGCGTCTTCAAGCTGCAAAAGCGCCCTTTGTATAGCGCCTGCCGACTGCTTGGAAACATTGCCGTATTCGTTCAAAAGCTCCGCCGAGTGCTCGGTGACGTATGCCACCATCGCTCGCAGGTCTTTGAGGTCGATGAGCAGCCAGCCCTTGTCGTCCGCCACGCGGAAAACTATCGAGAGCACGCCGGTCTGCACCTCGGTGAGACCCAAAAGACGTGCCAGCAGCGAAGCGCCCATATCGCTCACAGTGGCTCTCACAGGATGCCCGCCCTCGCCGTAAACGTCCCAGAAGCGCACGGGATATCCCTTCATGGGGAAATCCTCGGCAGCTATACCGAGCTTTGCAATGCGCTTTTCAATAACTTCAAAATCGCCCGCCTTAACGCAGCCGGCAAGATCGCCCTTGACGTCCGCAAGGAATACGGGCACGCCCATATCGGAAAAGGACTCCGCCATAACCTTTAAAGTGACGGTCTTGCCCGTGCCTGTCGCTCCTGCGATGAGCCCGTGACGGTTTGCCATACCGGGCAGTATATATGTCTCCTCAGCGCCCTTGCCGACAAGGATCCTGCTATCTTTTAACATGAAAAAGAGTCCTCCGAATAAGATAACATTACTATATCAGCCGCTGCCCCGATTGTCAATCTCAAATCGCGCCGCGCGAGGCGTACGCTTCACAGGGCGCTGCGAAGGAGTGACGTTGACATTGCCGCCAGACGGCGCTACAATACCTTTTGAGGGCGTTAGCCCCGACGGAGGTTTATCATGCTGAGATTTGTAAGAGCAGACAGTGCCTGCTTTAAGACTACAAGCTGGTCAGGCGGCGCCACGACGGAGCTTTACATCCATCCCGAAGGCGCATCGTATGCCGAGCGCAGATTCGACTTTCGCATAAGCAGCGCAGAGGTCGAGCTCGAAAGCTCTGTTTTCACTTCGCTGCCTTCGGTCAAAAGGTTTTTGACGCCGCTTTGCGGGGAAGGCTTCAGACTCGTCATAAACGGCGCGGAGGAGCTTTTTCTGCCGCGCGGCAGAGTACTCGAATTCAGCGGGGACGACGCAGTTGCCTGCTTTGGAAAAGGGCGCGACCTCAATCTTATGCTTAAAGGAGCGGAAGGCTGTATGCGCTGTATTGCGGCGGGGGAGCGCGCAAGCTTTACCGGCGCGAAATTCCAATTTCTCTATGCTTCGGAGGACGGCAGTATAGTGCCTGCGCTCCGGAGCACAAGGGGCGCGGCAGACGAGCTTGCGAATGAGCTCCCGGTAAAAGCAGGCGATTTTATAAGGGTGCATGGCAGCGGAGGCTTTATTTCAAAAGGCTCCGTCGTGCTGTTCTCCGTTCGCGCGCATGCTTGACCTTGCTCGCGGCGTATGCTAAAATATATATGATTTAGCTTAAAGGAGGGCATACCTCATGGCAAAAAGGATAATCACCGTAAGCCGCCAGTTCGGCAGCGGCGGCAGGAGCATCGCAAAGCTCGCGGCGCAAAATTTGGGCTATACCTATTATGACAAGGAGCTAATTAAAAGGGTCGCGGAGGAGACTCATTTCGACCCCGATTATATCGAGGAGAACGGCGAGTATGCCCCGGGCAGGACGGCGTTCTCGTTCTCACCGGTGTTTTCCGGTTCCGCACACTATATGGGCGGCATGAGCGCCTATGATTTTCTTTGGGTGGTCCAAAGAAATGTTATTTTGGAGCTTGCCGATAAGGAGCCCTGCGTTATAGTGGGGCGCTGCGCGGATTTTATCCTTAGGGACAGGGACGACGTTTTAAACGCCTTCATTTACGCGCCGATGGATTTCAGGGCTGACCGCATAGTCAGGCTCTACGGCGAGAGCGATAAAAAGCCCGAGGAACGTCTTAAAAATAAGGACTCGCGCAGAGCTGTCAACTACAAGCACTTCACGGGACGTGAGTGGGGCGTATGCTCCAACTACGATATCGCCCTTAACAGCGCCTCGATCGGCGTTGAGGAATGCGCCGATATAATAGTCCGCCTTGCAAGGGGCGAGTAAATTCTTACGGAGAACCAGCAATGAAAACACTTTTTAAACCCGTCGCCGCGCTCATGGCTGTGCTGATGCTGCTTGGCATGGCGGCGGCTTGTGCCGGATGCTTTATAGACCCCGGAGCCGATTACTTTTCAGATCAGCCCTCGGATGAGCTTTACACCGTCTCCCCGCAGGACGCATTGGAGACTCAGCCGACGACCGAAGCTGCTGTCACACAGGAGCCTACGACTGCGCCCACCGCTGCGCCGACTGCGGAGCCTGCCGCCGAGCCCACTCCGGCACCGACGGAATGTCCCGTCAGCGAGGACGGTCAGTACGATACCAAGGATGAGGTAGCGCTGTATATCCGCCTTTTCGGGCATCTTCCCTCCAATTACATCACCAAGCAGTACGCGCAGTCCCTCGGTTGGACGGGCGGCAGCCTCGAGCCTTACGCTCCCGGCTGCAGCATAGGCGGCGATCGCTTCGGCAATTACGAGGGGCTGCTCCCCAAGGCGAGCGGCAGGAGCTATACCGAGTGCGACATAGGCACCAAGGGCAGGAATTCACGCGGAGCAAAGCGCATCGTCTTCTCCAACGACGGGCTTATCTATTATACCGACGACCATTATGAGAGCTTCACACTGCTTTACGGAGGCGACTGATATGAAAAAGATAGTGATAGACGCTTCGGAGTTTACCTCCAAGCAGAGCATGTACGATTGCCTGCACAGGGCGCTCGGCGCCGAGGATTTTTTCGGCAGCAATCTTGACGCGCTGCACGACAGGCTGACCATGGTATTCGAGCCGACGGAGCTTATCGTCCGCAATTACGCCTGTGCTCTCAGATACCTCGGAGCGTATGCCGACGCCTTCTGGCATGTGCTCGACGACTCCGCTGAGGAGAATGATAATCTGCATATAAGCTTTTGCTGATATGATATAATAGTATGCAAAAAGCCGGAGGGACGTCCTCCGGCTTTTCCCGTTCTATAACCGTTCAGCCGTCAAGCTGCGGCATCCATTCACAGGTGTAATGCCACAGATCGGAAGAG
>CALEPU010000040.1 GCA_937913075.1 uncultured Clostridia bacterium | reverse complement strand
CTACGATACCTATGATGGAGGTGGGTATAGCAACTATTCTTACGGATATAGTCAGGATTATATCATATTTAATAATGGATATCGTTATGGCTATGAGGCTGGTGTGATTGATGCTATTACCGACCGTATGGTATTGGCAATGGCTCTTGACCGTGCTCGCGCTTGCTATCCTGCCCGCCTGCGTCTCGCAGCGAGGCGAGGATAAAAGCAAGCCCGCCGAGGCGGAGAACGCCGCTATAATTACCGCCGCGCCGACGACGACCGACGAGCCCGCCGAGCCTGTCGAACCCACCGAAGCGCAGACCGAGGAGCCGACCCAAGTGCCCACCCAAAAGCCCGCGGCAACGCAAATACCTTGGAAGTTGGATCCCAACGGGCATATACCTTGGGACGTCCACGTTATTTGCTTGGAAGAGTACCCTTCAAATATTCGTAGCTGCTGTATTGCAAAGATTGATTCTGAATATCATGCAATGGCATGGAGCAACAATGAAATTCAGGTGGACTATGTAATTCCTGCAGAGATTGCAGAAAATGCACAGTACATCTACAAGTGTAGCACACAGTGGAAATATCCAATTGTTCAGACAGATAACAAAGATGGTACAATAACGATATATGTACAAGATACAACCTTGTATCTGACTGGCATGCATGGATATGCGATGGGTACATACATGGAAGTGTTGGTAGACGATTACATGTATTGTATTGACTTTGAAATGGACTATTATGTTCGATACAAAGTTGATGAGGAATTGACCTATGATGCAGGAAGCGGATCTTGGGGGGTAAATGGAGAAAACAGATGGTTCACTATGATAGATTCCTATTATGGCGATCCCGAAAAGATTTGGTTTTGATTATCCGTTTTGACCGGCGCAGCTCCCGTAAATTCACCTGCAATTTGCTGACTCAATGCCTTTAAAAAAACAAGCACGGCTCGCCGATTTTGCGCCGTGCTTGTTTCCGTGAGCATTGTTTCTAATATTTCTTAATGAAACAGCTCCGTTTGGTTTCAGAGATCGTCAGCGTCCTGCACGGGGACGATCTCATCGTCGTGGGGAGGGAAGTACAGGGGACGGCTGCCGAACATTGTAAGACCCGAGCCCGTGTAGCAGCCCTGAGGATCCGCTCCGGTGATCATTGCGCCGGCGAAAAAATCCGCTGCCGCCTCGGTATCGCGGCTCTTCCGTCCCTCGCGGCGGTATCCGTCCTTGTCATTTTCGACCCAATATCCGCCGTACTCATAACCGGCTCCGTCCGAGGGTACGTTTTTCGTCCCGCCCTCATAGGGTACGGTGCCGGACTCGCGCTCTTTTTTGCCATCCGCATCGGGATGCCCAAAGGGGTTGCGCTCCCACCTTGCGCCGCTCTCGGCGCTGCTCTTTTTATTCTTGCCCATGGGCTTATGTTTTGCAGAAGCAGGCGACTGTAATCGCGGAAATACTTGGAAAATTACCATGTCTGTTTGCGAAAACCTGACAAGGGGACGGTTCTTTTGTCAGGTTTTTTAGTTGGGAAAGAGGGAGGAGCTTTGCTGCGTTGACAAGGTGACGGTTCCGTTGTCAGGATCGGGTCGGCTGCAACGTAAAAAGGTTTTGCGGCTGACAACAGTAACCTCGCCCCGGGGCGGACTTATTGAGCTTCGCTCAATTTGCCGCCCGTTCTCCGCCTTTTCGACCATTCGCCGGATGGTCGAAATTGCCTTCGGCAACCGGCTCCGAACCCCCGTTGTCAAGCCATGTGTGTTTGCGTAAAGCCTGACAAGGGGACGGTTCTTTTGTCAGGTTTTTACTCTTGCTCATTCCCGAGAGTAGGCGCAGGAGCTGCCGTAGGCTCGGGCAAATCAGTAGGCTCGGGCGTTGCCGCAGGCGCGGGCGTTGCCGCAGGCGCGGGAGTAAGGGGCGCGGCGGGCGTTGATTTGCCGCCCGGGTCTTGCTCGCCCCGATATATCGCCTCCGCCCTTGAAAGATACTCTCCATACTGCGCGTCGCTGAGGCGGAAAAGCGATTTGAGCTGCGCGAGCGCATAGCTCTGCCGGTTTGCTATGCAGAGGCGCAGCGCTTCCGTCTGCTGCCGCCATGCCTCGTGCGAGGGTATCATCCCCCGCCATCTTTGCGAGTGACGCGGCATCTCCTCATCGTAAACCGCGGCAAGCTCATCGAAGACCGGAAGGGCGTTCTCGGGACAGAAAACATATTCAATAAGGTAAACGTACCTTAGAATGAAAGCGTCGCGCCATTGGGCGTTTTGCACGAGCGCACAATATAAGTCCATATTAGTCGTGCTGCCGTGGGCGGATTTAACGCCGTTGGGATCGAAATACAGCCGCAGCACGTTGCCGCCGGGCGAGCAGCCCATCATGGCGTAATCCAAGTCGTAGAACACCGCCCGCCACTTCAAAGCGCCGTCGTTAGTGCGCCAATACTTTTGATTGAACATATCGGCGTCGTAAAAATACGACCTCGCGGCTATATAGTCTATTACGGAGCAGACGTCCACCCTCTGCGCAAGCGCCGCGAAATCCCCGTCGGAGGCAAAGCTCACGGTTCTGCAAAGGCTGCGCAGCTCCATCCAGTCTTCGTTGCCGCCCGCGAGCGCGACGGAATTGCGCTTTATTATCTCGACGGTATCGCGGTCGACGCCGTGATGCGAGGCGACGTAGTCCTCGTTCATATTCTCCTTTAAATCGTAAATGCCCCAATACTCGCCGTTTATATAGACGACCACCGGCTGAACGAAGCTCACGTCGATATCGAGCCCTTGGCAGATGCGGCTCATAAAGCTGTCGCGCATCCTGGCATAAAAGGCGTCCTGCCCTCCGTTTCTCAGAACGAGCGAGCGAAAGCCCGTCACGGGGCAGCCCTCAAACAGCGGGAAATCGAGGCTCGATCTGCCGTATCCCGCTCTGAAATAAAGCCCGAGCGACTTCTGCGGATACACCGACGTCGATGCGCCGCTGACCCTTACGCCCGCGCCGGCGGCAAACGCCTGTCTGCCCTCGATATAGTATTCCATGCCGCAGGCGACCTCCTCGCCGTGCGTCACCTTGCCCGTCGAGCTTATCTCGGCGGTGTACATTTTTGCAAAATCGCTTTTCGGGACAGTGAGGCAGACCACCGGAACGGAGTGCTCTTCACCGAAAACGTAGGTATGGGTCACACATTCCGAGGGCACGAGCCCCGAAAGGAAAGCCCTTGCGCGAACCACGCAGGGGGAGGATATCGTAAGCGGTCCGCTGTATTCCGCCGAAAGCTCGGTCGGCAGGGAGCCGTCGAGAGTGTATCTTATAACGGCGCCCTGCGTTGCGCAGGAGAGCTCGAGTCCGAAGGGCTTGTCGCAATACAGGAGCCCGCAGGAAAAGGTCGGCGCCGCGGTCCATGAGGCGAGCGCCGTTCCGTTTGCGCGTCCGGGGGTCGGCTCCGAAAAGAAGACCCTCTCGCCGCTCTGCGACATACGCGCCCTGCCGCTCGTAACGCCAGGAGCTGTGACGCCGGTTACAAAGACGTCCTTCAGCGCACCTTCGCCGTCAAAAAGCAGCAGCGTGCCGCCGCTTGCGGGGATATTGAGCTCAATGGTTTGGCGAGTCGTTAAGCTCTGTGCTTTTTTTAC
>CALEPU010000039.1 GCA_937913075.1 uncultured Clostridia bacterium | reverse complement strand
AGCCCACGTGCGAGGAGGGATTTATCCTGTAAACTATTTTAAGATCGGCGCATATAACGGCGTCATAAAGCGTCGATGAAACGTGGCATACGCCGCCGCCGGGGGAGTCCACGCTTCTCGCGCCGCCGTCAACAAAGCCCGGCGCAAGCAGCCAGCCGTCCTCAAGGGTGCGATAGCCGAGGCAGTCGTTGGTCGAGAAGATATAACTCTTATCATCAGGATCGTCGGGATTGAAGGGCGGCACGCAGGTGCCGTTCACAAGCCCGCAAGCCTTTTTTACGTTGTGCAGACGGTTGGCGGCGCCGTAGGAGCCGCTTGCATAGCTGCTCTCATAGTGGGAGCGCATGACCACCGTCTCTTTAAGCTGAGCGACGGTCAGCTCGGGATATGTCGTTTCAATACGCAGGGTCACGTCGCCGAAATCGTTTTCCTCAGCCCTTTGAAGCATTTCGTCAAGCGCCTCCTGCGGATAGGAGATGCGCCCGTTTTCGCCCTCGGTGAAAGTAAAACGGTCGGAATTGTCATACACGCTGTCGGGATTGGGATAGAAGCCGGCGTTGACAGGCTCAACGTCGATCTCCTCGGCAATGGCAAATATCGCCTCCTCGAGCTTAGCGCGGTTGGGCGTGACCTCACATTCAATAGTGTAGTAGCGCCCCTCGGAGGCTATCTCGTCGATCTGCTGCTCGATAAGCTCCGGCTCTCCCTCGGTGGCAAGCAGTATCGCCTCGCCCAAAATCTTATTGGTGTTGTACCTGATGTTGAAATAATCGGTCGAGAATACTCTTTCCTCATCGTCGAAACGGAGGGTAAAGCCAACGTCCTCCACCAGCGCCTGCTCAACGGGAACAAGCGCCGCGAGCGCCTCATCATAGGTCATGCCGCCAATGGAGATATCGCTCACAACAACGCCGTTGCGAAAGGTTGAGGCGCTCAAAAGCTCAGCTCGCTTTGCCTCGACCCCGCGCTCTATATTCTCCTCATAGGAGGTCATGCCCTCGCTGTAAGTGCGCGAAACAGCGCCCGCGGCAAAGTAAATCACCGCAGCGCTTATCGCAAGGGAAAGCAATATGGTAATTAATCTTTTCATCGAAAGACCTCTGATATATATATCTCAGCGCTATTATATAACTTTCCGGCGGATATGTAAATTATTTTTCAAAATTTAACATTCCGTTCACAAATTGAGACTCAATTAAAGTCGTGCAGCGCCGCTCCGATAGCGGTCGCAAAGGCGGCGTGCTCCGGCACGATAAACTCATTGGGGTAGAGGCAGGAGAAGGCAGCCTTCGTTGCCTCGATCTGCTTCAAGCCCGTCAGTGAGCCGGTCAAAACTATCGCGCCCTCGGGCATGCCCGTTCCCCTCGCCGCAAATATGCCAAGGGTGAATATCGTCTGCAAAACCATATTGACAAGACCTAAGGCAAGGTCGGCCTCCGTCGCCTCGCTCGCAATATTGGCAAGGTTCGCCGCGGTTATTTCGGGGTGCAGAGTGGGGATGTTCGCCTTGGTAATCGCGCCGATCGTCAGATCGACCTTGTCAAGATCTCCCCTCTCGGCAAGACGGCATAAAGAGTCGAACCCGTCGGCGCTCGTCAGCTTGCAGCCGAGACCAATAAGCGTGCCGCCGCCGACGCCGCTGCCGCCAAGGTGACAGTAAGAGCAGCCGTTCGCATGGACGAAAGCCGTGCCGGTACCCATGCTGACGATTATTGCCTCCTGCTTGCCCGTGAGCCAAAGCCCGCCGCGGCCTATTGCGGAGAATTCCTCGACCCTATGGGTGGGTATGCCGTAGATATTGCCGTTCAAATACGAGGCGCCGACGCCCGTAATGTATATCCGTTCGACCTCGTTCAGCGCAAGCCCGTTGGTGTCCATATAGTTGCCCAGCGCACCGTAAAGCGAAGTGAGCTGATCGTATGCCTTGACCATCATGGTCGATATGAGCCTGCGCTCCGTGCTCATGCCTATTATCTTAGTCGTGGAGCCGCCTACGTCGATACCTAAAATTATGCCCATAATACTGCCTTTCCTGCAAAGTTCTTCAATCGGATTATAACTCTTTCAAGCCTCTGTGTAAAGTGAGTAATATCCCTTTGGCAACGCCCGAGATAATATATATTGACAACGGCGAAATTTGATGTATAATATCACTGTTCCAATTAAATACGGACGGGTTCCCGAGCGGCCAAAGGGAGCGGACTGTAAATCCGTTGTCACAGACTACGATGGTTCGAATCCATCCCCGTCCACCATCTCCAATTCCCCGCATAGCGGAGGATTGGAGATGGTAAATGAAGCGGTAATTCGAGCCATGGCTTGAACGCAGAGTGTTTAAGCAGGCGTTTCGCTCAACAGAGCTGATTTGAAATCAATCCATGCGAAACGCTGGGTCGGAATCCATCCCCGTTCTTACGGACGGGAACCATCAATTAAATATGCGGGCATGGCGGAATTGGCAGACGCGTACGGTTCAGGTCCGTATGGGGGCAACTCCATGGAGGTTCAAGTCCTCTTGCCCGCACCATAGCGAGTATTGACAACGGATTTCAGTCAATACTCGCTTTTCTTTTGTCAAAAATGATTAGCTTGTG
>CALEPU010000038.1 GCA_937913075.1 uncultured Clostridia bacterium | reverse complement strand
GCTGGACAACCCGGTGATATCCGACATGCAGTGGGACCGGATGTACGACGAGCTGAAGGGCAGACCGCTCTATATAGTTGCGGAAGAGCTTAATATGGAATGATCCGACTATAAGATCGGGGACCGCTGCATTAAGCATTTATTTAAGACAAAGCCAACGGTATCGATTTAGTAAATTACAAGTGATTTACGATTAAAAGGAGCCGACTTCGACTCCTTTTTGTTATTCGGCAATATTTGTCAGATTATTGACCCAAGTCCTCTTTTTAATGAGGATATAGCCTATGACGCACTTGATAAGGTCAAGGCAGCGGACGGTTATAAACATGGGGATTATGGGCAGGTTCGTGAAGCGTGAGAGCACGAAGGCGACGGGCACGCAGACGCCCCAGACGAACACACTGTCAAAGAGGAAGGTTATAAAGGTTTTGCCGCCGGAACGCAGCGTAAAGTAGCTTGCGTTGGTGAATGCATCCATTGGCATCATGGCCGCGCTTACCATCAAAAGGCTCGATGCGAGTGCCTTGACTGCGGGGGTGGTATTGTAGACCTCGGGCACAAGAGGAGCGACAGCCGCCATAACCATGCCCGTTGCGGTGCAGAGCAGCACTGAGAAGGTGATGAGCTTTCTGTCCTCGTCGACGGCTCTTTCATACTCGCCCGCGCCGAGCAGCCTGCCGACCATAATGGCGACAGTTGAGCCCATAGCGAAGAACGAGCAGAAGAAGAGGTTCGAGACTGTTGAGGAGATATTGACGGCAGACACGACCTCGAGCCCGCGGACGGAATAGCACTGGTTGAGCATAGTCATGCCGGCGGACCACATGACCTCATTGACGAGCAGGGGCAGACCCTTTACGGCGACGCTGCGCATAAGCGCTCCGGGCACGCGGAGCGAGCTGTAAAGCCCCTTGATATACGTATAGCGCTTTGTATGGGTGTGCGCCCAAACGACTACTATGCCGAGCTCGGCAAGCCTTGCAATAAGGGTTGCAATAGCTGCGCCGCGCACGCCGAGCGCGGGAGCTCCGAGCTTGCCGAATATCAGCACCCAGTTAAGGAACAGATTGACCAAAATCGCAATAACGCCGGCGACCATGGGAACGACCGTCTCCCCCGTCTCCCTCAGTGTGCCGGAATAGACCTGCATGACCGCAAACGGCAATAGCTGCCAGAGCATGACTGCAAGATAATCCTTGCCGAAGGCGAGCGTCGCGGCGAGGTCAAGCTCCTCCTCGCCCTCATGCAAAAACTGCATTATGAGTTTTTCGCCGAAGAGGATGAAGCCTGCGGCAAAAAGCACGACTGCGGCGATGATAATGCAGAACTTGATCCTGACGGTATGGCGTATGCCTTCGTCGTCGCGGCTGCCGTAGAACTGCGTTGTGAATATGCCGGCGCCGGAAATGCCGCCGAATATGCAAAGCGAGAACACGAAAATGAGCTGGTTGACAATTGCAACGCCGCTCATCTGCTCCGTGCCGAGCCTGCCGACCATGATGTTGTCGAGCAGACCGACAAAATTTGTGATAACATTTTGTATGAGGATGGGTATCATGACCGCAAATAGCCTGCGGTAAAACGCCCTGTCTCCGAAGAACCTTTTCATAGCCGCTCCGACACGCTGAATAAATTTTCATTTCATTATAACAGAACAGACTCGGATTGCAAGGCGATATGGCTCTCTTTGAGGTTATATTATTATAGAGGCTCATTAAGGCTCGACCGCTCAACGCAGGAAACGGATCCTCGGGCGGAGCTTAACAAGGTAGAACGTTTCCGCGAGACGCAATACCAAATCGTAGATGAGCAGTATGAGTATCATCGCCGCAAAGAACGCCGCACGCATAAGCTTCCTTGCGGAAGCAAACTCCTCCAGCAGTTCGGGCGTGCGCAGCACGAAACACAGGAAGGCGTACATAAGCGCAGTCATTACCGTAAAAAAGGCGAGCTTTGCGAGTATACGCGGCACAGGTCTTCTTATGCGGTCAAAATATGCACGCAGCAGAGGATAATAGCCGAGGAATACATAAAAGAAAGCGAGCTCCTTATCGGCGCATAGCAGCGCAGTGAGCGCCGCCGTTACCGCAAAGCCCATCCACGCCATACCCCTGCCGTACTCGGTCAGCATGGGCAAAAGGCAGAGCGAAGCCATGAGCGGCGCGGCGTAGGTAGCAACGCCCAATACTCCGCCGACGAGCATTATGGCTGCGCCAAGCGCTGCCATAAGACCGCAAAAGGCGAGTGAAAGCGCACCTTTTTGTTTGCCTGCGCCGCTCATTTTCATTGTCTCCTTCATAGTTGATGAGCGGATTATATCACCTCTTAAACGTCATGTAAAGCACAGGAGGGATCATGAAAGCGGCATTTATGCCGTCCTCACGGTGTAAAGCTCGGCGGGGCAGACGGTGCTACGCCGGCGACCTCGGCGATAGCTGCTGCGAGGTATGGCATTGCGGCAAGCGCCTGTTCGAGAGTATTGGCATTATGCCCGACCTCCACCAGTATGCACTTGGATGATACCTGCTGATTATACCTGCCGGACTTGACGCGCACGTCGCGGGCAAGCCTTTCATTATACGAGAGCAGCTTTTGCGTGAGCCCGAGCGCTAACGCATAGTTCGACTCAAAATCCGGCAGCGGCTCGGTACCCTGTCCCGTTGCTCCCCTGCCCGTACCGACGACGAACATCAGCCTTGCGACCTCGCGTCCTTCGATCACGACAAAATCGTCCTCGAAGCCCGTTGCTGAAACTCCGTCGCGGTGCAGGTCTATGAACATTTCAAGCGAGGGGTAACGGCTCTTATAGCTTTGCATCGTGGCGAGAGATCTTGAATACGCGGCAGTGATGAGCGGCGGCTCATGGCAGGCGGTGTCGTGTATGACCTCTATTCCGTACTGCTCTCTAAGCAGCCGCGCAAGCTCCTCCCCCACGGCGACTACGCTCCGGTCCTGCTCCTTGGTGCGCCAATCGCCCGAGGGCTCGTAGGAAAACTCCGGGGTTTGGGTATAGGCCTCGGTATCGTGAGTGTGGTAAATGAGTATCTTCGGTCCATCCCCTTTTAGGCTGACGCCGACATTTTTATCAAGCACCTCCGCCGTGATTGCTATGAGCTTTGCCGCGACCTCGGGCTCTATATCCACGTCGAGACTCGTGAGGCGGATATCGACCCCGTCTGCCTGCGGGGTCTCTTTTGGCTGCTCGTCCGCAGGAGCGGCGGTACCGTGCTCTTTTACAAAGAGCGAAGCGGCAACGCCCAAAGGGTCCGCCGAGGTCAGCGCGGCAACGGCGGAAAGCTTATCGGCTCCGAGCGTCTGCGCAAAGAGCAATCCGAGCATTATAAGGCAGGCGGCGACGAGCGCCGACGCTCTCTCGGCAAGGGCGGACGGGAAGTCGGTCGGGCAGGTTCTGGTATCGGGCATGGGTTTTTACCTCCTTG
>CALEPU010000037.1 GCA_937913075.1 uncultured Clostridia bacterium | reverse complement strand
ATGTCGGGCTCGGCACGTTTCGTCCGGTAAAGACAAAAACCGTCGAAGAGCATCACATGCACAGCGAATATTATATCGTGCCGGAAGAGTGCGCCGCGAAGGTAAATGCCGCGAAGACCGCCGGAGGGCGGATCATCTGCGTCGGTACGACCAGCTGCCGGACACTCGAGACCGCGGCCGATGAGGACGGCTCCCTGAAAGCGGGCAGCGGCTGGACGGACATCTTCATTTATCCCGGATACCGCTTCAAGGTCCTGGACGGCCTTATCACGAACTTCCACCTGCCGGAGTCGACCCTGATCATGTTGGTATCCGCACTTGCCGGAAGAGAACATGTGCTGGCAGCCTATGAGGAGGCTGTTAAAGAAAAATACCGATTCTTCTCCTTCGGCGACGCCATGTTCATCCAATAAGCGGCGCGATACTTCGTTGCTCCTCGATCCAATAAGCGGCGCGATACTTCGTTGCTCCTCGAAAGCGGGGCATACTACCAAAATAATAGAATATTGATAGAGATTTATTTAAAAATCATTGACAAACGCAGTCGTTTGTGCATATAATATTATCGGAAAGGCGGTGTTATAAATGGCACAGACTAACGTTAATATCAGGATGGACGAGGCGACAAAGGTCGCTTTTGATTCTATCTGCTCTGAGATCGGACTCTCCATGAGCACGGCTTTTAATATCTTTGCAAAGACCGTTGTAAGAGAGCGTAGGATCCCCTTTGAGCTCACTCTTGAAACACCGAACGCGGTCACTGCTGCGGCAATGAAGGAGCTTGACGAGATATCTGCTCACCCCGATCGCTATAAGAGTTATGTTTCCGCTTCCGAAATGATGGAGGATATCTTAAATGAGGTATGAGATAATTCCTTCAAGTCAGTTCAAGAAGGACGTCAAGCTCGCCCAAAAACGAGGATATGATCTTAACAAGCTTACTGCCGTTGTCGATACCCTTGCCGAAGGCTTTGAGCTTGATGAAAGATATAGGGATCATGAGCTTGCTGGCAGTTATGCGGGGTTCAGAGAATGCCATATACAGCCCGATTGGCTCCTCGTGTATAAATACGTTAACAGTGAGCTGATGCTGTTTCTTTCACGCACCGGCACGCACAGCGATCTTTTTTAAAAGAAAAACAGAGGATTATAATGGAGAACGACACCTTCCCCGTAACATACGAACACATACACACCTGCGCGCAGACCGGCGCGCGGCTCGGCATACTGCACACACCGCACGGCGATATCGAAACGCCGACCTTCATGTGCGTAGGCACTCAGGCGACCGTCAAGGCTATTCTGCCGCGTGATCTTAAAGAGATCGGCGCAGGGGTAGTCCTCTCAAACACCTATCATCTCTATCTGCGCCCGGGACATGAGCTCGTTAAAAAGGCGGGCGGTCTGCACGAGTTTTCGCAGTGGCACGGTCCAATGCTCACCGACAGCGGCGGTTTTCAGGTTTTCAGCCTTGCCGCCATGAACAAGATAAAAGATGACGGGGTGGAGTTCTGCTCACATATTGACGGCAGCCGCCACTTCTTCACGCCCGAAAAGGTGATGGAAATAGAAGAGGCTTTGGGCGCCGATATCGCAATGGCGTTCGACGAGTGCGCGCCTGCGGGCTGCTCTTACGATTATACCGTTAAGGCGATGGAAAGGACGCATCGTTGGGCGGAGCGCTGTAAACAGAACCACACGAGGGCGGACCAAGCGCTGTTTGGCATCGTGCAGGGAGGCATGTTCGCGGATCTCAGGATAGAGAGCGCCAAGACATTGGCGTCTATGGAGCTCCCGGGATACGGCGTCGGCGGGCTTTCCGTGGGCGAGCCCAAGCGCGTGATGTACGATATGCTCGACGCCATAAGACCGTATATGCCATTTGCAAAACCCCGTTACCTCATGGGCGTCGGCAGCCCCGACTGCCTTGTCGAGGGTGCAATGAGGGGCGTTGATATGTTCGACTGCGTTATGCAGACGAGGACCGCCCGCAACGCTCTGGCTATGACCTTCGAGGGCAGAAAGAGCCTTAAACAGCTCCAATACGCGGAGGACTTCACGCCCATCGAGGAGGATTGCGACTGCTATGCCTGCCGACATTTCACAAAGGCGTATATAAGGCATCTTATCAAGGCTGACGAGATATTGGCAGCACAGCTCCTCACGATACACAATCTGCGCTTCACTTACCGTTTGATGGAAGGAATTCGCCAAGCGATAAGGGAGGACAGGCTGTTGGATTACAGACAGGAGCTTATAGAAAGGGGCGCCATAGTCGGCTATGGAGAGTAAGCGGGCAGAATTTACGGTACAGACCGCAGAGGATATGCGTCTTTTCGGTCATGCCTTGGGGGAGGCGCTTTTTCCCAAGGCGTTCATTGCAATGTTCGGCGATCTCGGCGCGGGCAAGACAACGCTCGTCAAGGGCGCTGCCGAGGCCTTGGGCATTTACGATATTTCAAGTCCGACCTTTACTGTCGTCCACAGGCATCACGGCAGGCTCATGCTCGATCATTTCGACGCTTACCGTATTGAGGACGCTGATGAGCTGACGGCGATTGGCTTTGAAGATCATTTGGCAAGCGACTCGGTCATAATAATGGAATGGTGCGAAAACGTGCCCGAGGCACTGCCCGAGGAGAGGCTTGAAATACATCTTGCGGGCAGCGGCGAAAGCGCCCGCCGGGTCGAGCTCTCGGCTTACGGCGAGCCCTATATCAAGCTTATGGAGGCAATATTACCATGCTGATGCTCGGCATATCGACCTCTTCAAGGTCGCCCTCCGCCGCAGTCATGCGGGACGGAGCTGTATTGAGCTTTGAAACGGATGAGAGCGGCAGCTCCCACTCCGCCGCTTTGATGGCGCTTATAGAAAGCGCGCTGAAAAATGCCGGCGTTTCAAAAACCGAGCTCGATGCAATAGCCGTCGATATCGGTCCCGGCTCGTTTACAGGAGTGCGTATCGGCGTTTCCTGCGCTAACGCAATGGCTTTCGCGCTCGGCGTCGGCACTGTTCCCGTGTGCTCTCTCGCAGCTCTCAGGCATGCCGCAAAGGGCGAGGGTACGGTCGTCGCCCTGCTCGACGCAAGGAACGGCAACGGCTATGCCGCGGCATATAATAAAGAGCAGGAGCTCCTTGCGCCCTGTCCCTGCGTTATCAATGATATACTGGCAAGCTACCCAAAGGACAGCGCCGAGTACGTCGGCGACGCTGCCGAGGTATGCACCAAGGCGCTGCCCGATGCATTGCTCGTGCTGAAGGAGGCAAATTCCATGCTCCTATCGGGGGAAATCAAGCTCGCCGAACGAATGTCCGATAGCACCGATACCTCTGCCGTACGTCCGTCCGAGGCCGTTCCTCTCTACCTTCGCCCATCGCAGGCGGAGCGGATGAAGGGATAGATAATGAAGACTGAAAATTGAAGCCTCTCGATTTTAAGCTTTATCAAGCTTCTCCCGCGAGCCTTCTATACTTTAAAAACGTAGCGTACCCGCCGCGCAGGTGCCGCTCTTCCTTGTTGACCTCAAGCACCGCAGCCACCTGCTCCGACATAGCCCTGTTTATATGCCGCAGTCTGTCCGTCATATCCTTGTGTACCGTCGATTTGGATACTCCGAACTCCTTTGCGGCTTTTCGCACGGTCGCACCCGTTTCTATAATGTAAGCCGCGACCTCGAGCACGCGGTTCTCGATATATGGTTCCATTGAATAAGCCCTTACCTTTCAGTTTATCGGTAAGAGCTTATGTAAAAAGAGTGAATATTATTCGGTTTTTTCCGTTATCATATCTCGGCGTTGACTGTCTTGGGAGGCAGCTCCAAGGCGTGCGGGTCGCGGAGATACTCGCTGAGACGCTTGAAGGCAAGCGCATAATAGCTGCCGGAGCATATCCTTTCATCCATTACGAGACCGAAGGGCATGCACTTTTCAAACACTATCTCGCCGTTCACCCTCTTGGGCACCTCACGCGAATTTCCCATCGTGAGTATCATGCTCGTGGTGCCGAAATCGTATATATGATGGAATATGTGGTTCGTCCTAATGCTTGCGAGGTTTGAAATAACGAAGCTCGTATGAAAGGGGCTTGCCTTGATTATGGACCTTGGCAGCAGCCCCCATTTGTCGAGCAGCTTGAACAGGCATACGCCCAGCCTGCAAAGCCCGGGTATGCCGAGCAGAATTCGGATCAGCCTGTCGGTAGAGTTGGTATCGCCTGCGGCGCGGTTGCTGTCGACGTATTCGTCGAGCGTTTTCTGCACCGCAAAAATATCGTCGTCCATATTGAAGTACATCTTGTTCATGGTGCCGTCAAGCTCGCCGGGCTTTAAAACGACCATTCCTACGGCGTATTCGTTCCGCGCGTATATGGTCTTGTTGACTACAAAGCGGTTCAAAAAAGGATATTCGGCGGTCGTCCGCAGGAAGCCCGCGATAATAAGCGCAAGATGGCTTATGTTATGCCCGCGCGCGCGCACTTCGCGAAGATAGCTCTGCATTGGCTCCAAGGGTATATTGAGCTCTATCGAGTTGCAGGCGTCGGAGCGCTTTGCCATGATGTGCGCTGCTACCGCGTACATGGGGTTGATGTTTTTAAGCTTTTTGCCGTCGGCTCTCATATTTTTACCTCTTCCTTATAGCCCGAAATAGAAGGTTAGCGTTGCCAACCTTCTATATTATATCATCATGCACGGCGTGTGTAAACCCATGCTCGGCGAAGCGATAAAAGAACGGGCTTCGGTCACAAAATGTTTACAAATTATATTGTGGATATGGTGTTGCCTTTGCCATGATAAAGAGATATAATGTAGCCGTATAATGATGTGCGGAGGTCCTGTTGAATTGGAGCACAGTGCTCAGTACCGTAAAATGATGAGGAAACAGCGTCAGCGCGAGCGCAGGCGCAGAGGTATTATGACGGGTGCGGCTATAGCCTGCGGCGTGATCGCCGCGGTGCTTGGCGCGTCCCTGCTTTTTTTGCGCAGCGGCATCAAAAAAGAGCATCAGCTTGCCGTTGACGACTATAATGCCAAAAACTGGCAGACGGTAACCGCTGTTCCCGGAGGCAAGAGTATAGAGGGCTGCATCGAAGGCGAGCCTTATTCCTACGTCGATGACGGCACCTATTTCGAGGGCGTCTACGTCGACGGTATAAGTCTCAAAGGCATGACGTACGAGCAGGCGAGGGAGACGCTTCTTCAGCACGTTACGGAGAAGCTCTCCGCTGTAAATATGTCCCTTCAGGTAGAGAACGCCAATATGGTTCTCTCCGCGAGCGACTGCGATTTTACCGTCAACGTCAACGAGATATTGGACGAAGCGTACCGCCTCGGCCGCGAGAGCAAGGACGATTATGCCGCCAATTACCGCCGTCAGCAGGAGCTTAAAGCGACCCCCGCGGAGTATTCCATCGAGTATAGGTACAACGAAAACAGCATCGCCGAGCGCGTTGCGCGGATAGCGGAGTTCGTCAACACCAAGCCGACGGAGCCCTACGTAACGGCTTCCAAGCGCAAGCCCGTCAACACCTACACGGCAAGCGAAAGCGACGAGGGCTATTCCGTCTATTCCGAATCCACCTTCGTCCATACCGTTACCGCGCCCAACGGCTATGCCGTGGGCTACCTCGTTTTCAATCCCGGCAAAATAGGCTATACGCTCAATGAGCAGAGCATGGTAAACGATATCACGGCCGCTATCGACAACGGCGAATATACCAAGGAGATAACCGCCGAGCTCGAGCTTACCGCGCCCGAGACCACTATCGAGCAGTTGAAGGAAGAGGTCGTGCTCATTTCCACCTATAAGACCGAATTCGAGAGCAGCAACCTCAACCGCCGCCGCAACATACAGAAGGCGGCGGATATAATGAACGCCTGCACCGTAAAGCCCTGGCAGGAGATATCCTTCAACGAATACGTCGGTCCCCGCACGGAGGCGGGCGGATGGCTCCCCGCTCCCGGCATAGTAAACGGCAACGACTATGAGGACAGCCCCGGCGGCGGCATCTGCCAGATGACGGGCACGCTTTACAACGCGCTTCTCCAGTGCGGCCCGGACAGGATAAAGATAACCGCGCGTCAGCACCATTCCTGGCCGAGCTCCTACGTTCCCATAGGGCTCGATTCCACGGTCGATACCGGCGGCCCCGATCTCTGCTGGAAGAACGTTTCCGACGAGAGCCTGTTCATATTCTCCTATGCCAACGTCAACGAGGGTCAGCGCAACCTGTACGTCTATATCTTCGGCAAGCCCCATGAGAACGGCGTCTACTACAAGACCTACGCCGAGACCATCGACGTCATAGAGCCCGAGCCTACGGAGTACGTCAACGACAATTCGCTCCCCGCAGGCACAACTAAGGTGCTGATCCGTTCCAGACAGGGCTACACCGCCAAGGCTTACCTGCAA
This sequence comes from uncultured Clostridia bacterium, assembly GCA_937913075.1. Taxonomy (GTDB): domain Bacteria; phylum Bacillota; class Clostridia; order Christensenellales; family CAG-138; genus UBA3857. The sequence continues at coordinate 1,735 of CALEPU010000037.1, read as the reverse complement.
AAGTACGGCAAGGACGGCGAGCTTCTCGAAACCACCCTGCTCTACACCGACTATTATTTCCCCGTCAGGGGCAAGGTCGCAAAGGGCACCGGCCCCGCGCAGTAAAACAGAGCGCGAAACAGGCGCAGCTTCCTTCACCGTTACGCTTCGGGCGCCTTGCGCACCCGCTCCGATATTTAAAAATACCTTTACGAAAGGATCTTCAGAACAATGGATTACACCAAACTCATCGTCAAGGCCGTTCAGGACGTACCGCCCTCCGGTATCCGCAAGTACTTTGACATCCTCACCGACAAGACCATCTCCCTCGGCGTAGGCGAGCCGGATTTCCCCACTCCCGAAGCCATCAGGCGCGAGGCGCTGGAGCGTCTTTCCCATGGTCGCATACCTTATTCCTCCAACAGCGGTATGCCCGAGCTGCGTGAGCTTATCAGCAAGTACCTCGACGACCGTTACGGCGTACATTACGAGGCCAAGGGCGAGATCCTCGTCACCGTCGGCGCAAGCCAGGCGATCGACCTTGCTATCCGTGCTCTCGTATCCTCCGGCGATGAGGTCATCATCCCCGAGCCCACCTACGTCGCTTACAATCCCGGCGTCATTTTCGCCGGCGGCGTACCCGTCAACGTAATCACCACTCAGGAAAATAAGTTCAAGCTCACCGCCGAGGCCTTAAAGGCTGCCATCACCCCCAAGACCAAGGCGCTGCTGCTGCCCTTCCCCAACAACCCCACCGGCGGTATAATGGAGAAGGAGGATCTTGAGGCGATAGCTGACGTACTTCGCGGCACCGATATCCTCGTGCTTGCCGACGAGATCTACTCCGAGCTTACCTACGGCGGCAAGAAGCACGTTTCCATCTGCTCGCTGCCCGGTATGCGCGAGCGCACCGTCGTACTGAACGGCTTCTCCAAGGCCTTCAGCATGACCGGCTGGCGTCTGGGCTATGCGGCGGCTCCCGCTCCCATAATCGCCGCTATGACCAAGATCAATCAGCTCACCATGCTCTCCGCGCCCACTCCCGCGCAGTATGCCGGCATCGCGGCGCTGCGTCAGGGCTTTGAGACCGATTGGCGCGATATGCGCGGCATGATAGAGGAGTATGACCGCCGCCGCCGCGTTATAATCGACGGCTTCAACGAGATGGGCATGACCTGCAACGAGCCCGAGGGCGCGTTCTACGTATTCCCCTCCATCAAGGTCTCCGGTCTTACCTCCGAGGAATTCTGTGACAGGCTGCTTGCCGAGCAGGACGTCTGCATGGTTCCCGGCACCGCGTTCGGTGCGTGCGGCGAGGGATTCGCGCGAATTTCGTATGCGTATTCCGTAGAGCATATTGAAGCCGCGCTTGAAAAAATGAAAAGCGGTTACGCGGCGATAATTATTCAAAATTCTGCCGGAACCGGCAAGGCGATTGATTTTAATAAAAAAATTTTGGATTTAATTAATGGCATTCTTAAAATTGATGAAATTAATAAAAAATTAAATTTAGAAGATAATAAGGATATTATTAACAATAGCTCAAATAATGAAAGTTCAATTAATGATATAGAAATATATAATCAAAGCCATCCAAGAATAAATGATTTATTATCTGAAATGAGCGAATTAGAGGAATTTAATAATAATAAAATTTAATTATTTAATTTTAATTAAATAATTTCATATATAAAATATTGAATTTGGGGATTGGGGATTGGGGTTTGGGGATTGGGGATTGGGGATTGGGCACAAT
>CALEPU010000036.1 GCA_937913075.1 uncultured Clostridia bacterium | reverse complement strand
GACGGCTATCATTCGATCGAGAACGGCGGGGCTTGCGCCGTTGAAGATAAGCACGCGGCACGCTTCTTCGTGCTCATCCACCATTGCATAGATCGCTTCGACGAGCCTGCGGACGTCGAATGAGTCGATCAGCCCGACCGAGCGGGCAAAGGCGTCGATCAGCTCCTGCTCTATGCTGTCCTTAAGCGCAAAGCAATCGCTGTAATGCGAATAGAAAGTCGCGCGGTTTAGCTCAGCGAGCTCGCAAACCTCCTTCACCGTGATCTTATTGACCGGCTTTTCGGCAAGAAGGGAAAGGAACGCATCCTTCAGTACCCGCTTCGTGTAGCGCACGCGCGCATCGGTTTTGCTCATATCCCACCCCGAATAATTTCATGTTTTCCGACACCGTCAAGCTTTGTGACGGTTTTCTTGCTTTTGGGAAAGCATTGTCGGTTGATGATCCTTCCGACTTTGATTATACTGTATTCGTGAAAGATAATCAACAGTTGTCAGGTTATGCGGAGGTGCGTAATGTTCGTTAAATACCTGCTGACGGGCGCAACAGGATTCCTCGGACGCACGGTTTGCGAAAAGCTGATCGACGGAGGAGCGGAGGTCACGGCGCTCGTCATAAAAAACGACCCTCTTGCAGGGGAGCTGCCGGAGGGTGTAAATATCATTTGTGGAGACGTCTGTGACGACGCCTCGCTGGAGCGCTTTTTCTGCGGTGCAGATAGTGAAACCTGCGTGATACACTGCGCAGGCATAGTCTCTGTCGCATCTAAGCCCGGAGCGAGCCTTTACCGCGTCAACGTGGGCGGCACGAATAATATCATTCGCTGCTGCGAGAGAAGCTCCGTCGGAAAGCTCGTATTCGTAAGCTCCGTTCACGCTATACCGGAAAAGCCCAAGGGGACGAAGATGACCGAAGACGCTGAGCTTTTCCCCGATAAGGTGCAGGGCGGCTACGCGAAAAGCAAGGCGATCGCCACCTCGCTCGTTTTTGACGCGGCAAAGCGTGGCTTGAACGCCTCGGTGGTGTTCCCGTCCGGCATCATCGGCCCCGGCGATCGCAGCAAGGGCAGCATCACAAATATGCTTCTGTCGTTTATTAAAGGGAAGCTGCCGTTTGCCGTAAAGGGCGGCTACGATTTCGTTGACGTGAGGGACGTTGCGGCAGGCATAATCGCCTGCGCCAATAAAGGTGTGAGGGGCCAAGGCTATATCCTGTCGGGGTATTATGCCTCCGTCCGTTCGATACTTGACGCGGCGCAGACCGCGCTCGACGTAAAACGCCGCGTGATCTATCTCCCGATCCTTCTTGCAAAGCTCGCCGCGCCGTTCTGCGAAAGGAGGAGCCTCCGAAAGCATCGGCCGCTCTACCTCACGCCGTACTCCATCGCCGTCCTCGATTCCAACGCCGAGTTCAGCAGGAGAAAAGCCGAGACCGTGTTCGGCTATTCGCCGAGGTCTGTCGAAACAAGTATCAATGACGCCGTCGTTTGGCTGAAGAAAACTGCGGGCTTTGCCGGTGTTAGCCGCCGAATCTAAGTAAGCGGCAGTTTAAGCAGTTTATAAATAACCTCTTTTTCACTCCTGATCCATGTTCGGATCGGGAGTTTTTAATTGACATCCTCAAATATGCAGTAAATTTTGTTTCCATAGCGGAAGGCCCATGGTTCGAATAGAGTCAAAATTGCCATGTTCAAGCCACTGCCGAGGCAGTTCCGTATCGGCTTAACCGACGACTGCCAATAGCAGAGGCTTCGATTTTCAAAAGTCGAGCAAGCATCACATGCCATGTTTTGTGTAATACAGCTGTCTATTCGCTGTGTTTTTGTGAAACAACGATTGATTTTCGCTGCAAAAATGTGTATAATAAGATTGGCAGAGCGATTCCGGACGCCTTGACGATCCGCTTCAATACCTCATATTTTAATGACATGACCGATCCCTCCTGAAAGCGGCTTGCCGCAAGTTAGATTTCGTTGACTATTATAATATTGTTATTTGAAAATCAAGCTTTTATCGGCAAATATACTTGTGCTTTCGACAGGAATCCATGTTGACACGTACGGTCTGTCGTGATATTATTGGCTGAGTTAGAGGCTGCTAACTTGATACATTGCTTATTGATCTGCTTTCAAGGGTGCAAGCCTCTATAAAAAATCGCTTGCAGTTAGCGCCGGCTAACTGCAAAAACAGGAGGTTGTATGGAAAATAAACGCATGAGCTTTCGCAGGAGTTTATCCGTTCTGCTCGGCATACTGATGCTGCTGACGGTACTTCCTCATTCCGCTCTTGCCTCTCTCACAGAGAGAAGCCTGCATGATGGAAGCTATATCGGAACCGGCGAAGGCAGAAACGGCGACGTCGTCCTTTCGGTCACGCTCTCGGACGGCAGCATTACCGAGATCGAGGCGGTATCCCAGAACGAGACTCCGTATTTTTGGAACTTGGCGACGGCAATGTTCGACCGTATCATAACCGCAAATTCTCCAGAGGTTGACACCGTCAGCGGAGCTACTATCAGCTCAAACGCCATCAAGGCGGCAGTACGCGACGCGCTTTCAAAGGCGGACGATGCTATCCCCGGAACGGGTACGGAGGAAGATCCTTTCGTGATCTCTTCTGCGATCCAGCTTATAGCTTTTGCCGAAAAGGTCGATGCAGGTGAAGCGCAGTTCGTTTCCGCGTATGCGGTGCTCGGCGCAGACGTCGATCTTTCCGCGACAGGCTCATTCAACCCTATCGGCCAGGAGGGCAAGGCCAATACCAATGCGGGCAGGCTCTTCGCCGGTCATTTTGACGGAATGGGGCATACAATATCTAATCTGACTATCGAAGCTTCATATGACAATGAGGCAAACGTCGGTTTGTTCTCGACTCTTGCCGAAACGGCAAGGATCAGCAATGTAAGGCTTGAAAACGTAACGATCAACGTATCGGAGACGGGAAGCTTTGCAAACGTACGCGCGGGCGGCGTCGCGGGCGACACAGCCAGAACGAGCGGCACAAGGGCCGCGATAATCGACGGCTGTACGGTCAGCGGAAGCGTGACGGTGAACGCCGCCGACGGACAGGGCTTCGCAGGCGGCATACTCGGCCGCGCATTTACAAAATCCGCCGTGATCAACTGCGTTGCAGACGCAGAAGTTTCCGCGATAACAGTGGGCGGATGGAACACGGCTTACGCAGGCGGGATCGTCGGATCGAGCGGCTCCAACGTCGTTATTGCCAACAACGCGGCATTCGGCTCCGTTTATGCCGAAAACCTCTCGGGCGGGAGCGACGCCTATGCAGGCGGTATCGCCGGTATGCTTACCGGAAAGCTTTACAACTGCTATGCACTCGTCAGCGCGGGTATAGCCCAGATGAACGGAGTGAGCAGCGAATACGTCGGCGCGATCGGGGGGCAGGATTCCTATGCCTCCGGAGCATATAACTATTATTCCGGTTCCGCTGTTCTGACCGTTGCGGACGAGAACGGCAATGAAACCGGCGTCGACCCTCGTCCTTGGTACATGAACGACGCGGGCGGGCTTGTTACAGCAGAAGCGGTGACCGCCGATTATTTTGCATCTGCCGATCTTGCCGATCTTCTGAACGGCAATATTCCTACGGTGAATGCCGCATTAAACGAGGATGCCCTTGCACTTCGCAGGTGGGCGCTTACAGGCGGCAGGGTCATCCTTGCCGACAGAGTTTGGGAGGAGGAAGCACCCGATCCCGACTTCTTCGCCTCCGGCAGCGGCACGGAGAATGATCCGTGGATCATAATGAATAAGGCGCAGCTTATGGACTTTGCCGCGTCCGTCAGCGCGGACAGAAGCTATGTCGACAAATACATTTGCCTCGGTGCAGATATCGACATTTCCGGCTGCAACTGGGAGCCTATTGGCTGCGGCAGTATTTTTGACGGCAGCTTTGACGGCGCGGAGCATACGATCTCCGGCCTTACAGAGGGCAGCGCGGATACTCCGCGTGAGCTGGACGCCTCGAATGACTGCATGGGTCTTTTTGCCGAGCTTGGCGAGCACGCGGTCATAAAGGATCTCGCACTTACCGATATCAGCATCCATACCCACAGCACCGGCAGTGCCTATATCGGTGCTATTGCCGCACGCATGAGCGGGAGCGATATTGAAGGGAATTATACAGGCGCCCTCATCGACGGCTGTATAGTTAACGGCAGCATCGAACACACGACGGATGCCGGCACTTCGTTCCTCGGCGGCGTATGCGGACACATGTTTAAGGGAGCGGTCATCAACACCTCGACCGAGGTGGATATGCAGGGCTTTGAACTCTCCGGTGAACTTGTTGAGATCGGCGGCATTGCCGGCCTTGTCAACCGCGGACTTATCGCCAACTGCTATACGTTAGGTTCGATTATCGGCAGCGCATACCGTGAAGTCGAGCAGGATATCGAGGGCATGGCCTGCATCGGCGGCGTCGCGGGCGTCAACGGCGGCTATATTGTGAATTGTTACAGCGATGGCGACGTTACGGCGCTCGAATACTCGATCGACACCGGTATTCTTGCCGGTTGGGTCACGGGCATAGCGAAGGTCTACAACAGCTGGTACAATGAAAACGCGCAGATGACGATCGACGGAAGAGAAGTTGAACCCGTCGATCCGTTCGGCGAGATCGTGCCGGGCGGTGTAAGCGATGAATACGGTTTCCATTTCCCGGGCGGCCTCGTTTATAATATCGAAGCTTACCTTCCGGGTGCAGACGATGCGATAAGGCTCGCTGATGGACTGAACGCATCGTTCGCGGCATTCCCGATAGATATTTCAGGCATCTACGGCTTATCGGAAGACGCCCTTCTCCGCTGGACGGTTGAGAATGACCGTGCGGTTCCGGGCGAGGAAACGGCTTCTGTCGTCTATGAGCGGCCGCAGATCGAGGACGATATTGATGTGGAGCCCGATCCCGCCATGCAGGACGGTATTTGGTACGGCCGCAGCGAGGACAAGAGCACGCTCGTGATGATAACCGTTGAAGACGGCGCAATAGTCGATACGACGGTCATTTCCGGCGAAGCAAGCGGCGACAACTACGACTTCGCAATAGCCCGCGCGAAATTCAAGGCGACCTTCGGCGACAACACCGATTATTCGCAGATGGATCTCACGGGCTTTGCCGGCAGCGGAACGGAAAACGATCCCTATCTTATAGAGACAGCGGATCAGCTTCGCAGTCTTGCAGAGCAGATCGACGAAGACGTGGACTTTTTCGGTCTTTACTTTAAGCAGACCTGTGATCTTGACCTTTCGGACGACGACTGGTTCCCGATCGGTTGGGGCATTTTTGCTGACGTAGACGGTGACGGCTTCGGTCAGGACCTTGCGGCGCTATATCCCTTCCGCGGACATTATGACGGCGCGAACCACGTTATCACCGGGCTGCACGTGGGTACGGAGGCTGCTCCTGTTTCCGGCAGCTTTATGGGTCTGTTTGGGGTTATACAGGGCGACTATACGACGAACGAGATCCCCGAGAACGGGACCTGCGCCTCGATCATGAACGTACGCCTTGAGAATGTCAGTATCATAACTGAGAACCGTTGGCGCAGCTATGCGGGCGGTCTTGTCGGCAACGCTCAGGGAGGTTTCGTTATCGACAACTGTTCTGTGACAGGCAATGTCGGCGCAAGATCTACCGTGGACTTTGCCATGGCCGGCGGTCTTGCAGGCAGTCTGATGTACGGCCTCGTATCCGACAGCAGGACGAATGCTGAAGTTAACGCATGGTCCGGCACAAATTACAGCTATGCAGGCGGCATAGCTGCGCTGACCAACCGCGCCACTATCATCAACTCTTATACGCTCGGAAATGTACATGCCGACGCCGATCAGACCAACCGCGCTGAGGCGGGCGGCTTCATTGGGCTTGCAGGCGGCGTCTGCGTCAACTGCTATGCCATGGGCAATGTTGAAGCCGTAAGCAAATTCAGCATGTATATCGGAGGCTTCGTCGGAATGGCTGCCGCGTCGAGCGAGTTCCGTCAGTGCTATTATAATGTTGACGCGGATCAGCTCGCTGCGGGCAATTCCGTCGCCGAAAAGAGATTTGCAGGCAAATTCGTCTACGAGGCGACGGACGCAGAGGACCAGGCTAAAACAGCAGAAGAGCTTGCTTCCGAAGCGTTCCGCGACCTGATGGAGGCAAACCGTACTGTGATAGCCGATACCCTTGCCGAGATCGGCGATGAATTCGGCACGGATGAGAACGGAAGCTCCGCATATCAGAGCATATATTATCACGGTCACGGAAACGATCTGAACGAGTGGATACTGCTTGAAGATCACGTCGGCTTTGCCGAAACTAACGTATTGCTTGGCGACGTTGACGGCGACGGCGAGATTACAGCTTTGGATGCATTGATGATAATGAGGTATGCGCTGGGTCTCATCGATCTTAACGGAGATGCTCTCAAGGCTGCCGATTGGAATGGCGACGGCGAGATTACCGCCAATGACGCGCTCAACGTCATGAGAGTTGCTATGGGCATCTATTCAAGATAACCGATTCAAACAAACATAAAGAGAGCGCCTTCCGGCGTTCCTGATAAGGAAGTAAACTGAATCAGACATTAGAACACAGGAAAAAGGCACTGAAATACAGAGATCAGCATGGGAACGCTGGTCTCTGTTTTCTTTTTGCAAAAAAGCATCTCGCGCATACGTCAAATTATCCCGTGTCTGCTATGATGTACTCAAATAAAGGTGAAATGGACGAAAAACATGAAAACAGCAACAAAGATACTTTTTGCAACAAAATGGTTATGATCGTTTATCTCAGCCGGAAAAAGTACCGCATCTGCGATTCATCATCCGGTCCGCATGTCAGGATCGTATTAATCTCACCGATCATCTGACCGATATTCAGCGTCTGCTGATACATGCTCTCGCGCGTGCACCAGACTGCGCCGTTTTCCACGGCCTTAAGGTCTTTAAGCATAGGGTTCAGCGCAAGGAATTCGGAAAGCGAGCTCACCTCGCCGCCTATCGTTGAGTTGTAGATCACGACGTCGGCGTCGCGTGCGGTCGCAAAGAATGTCTCCATCTCGACGTTGACCGTCGCCATTGCACTGTCATCGCCGAGATCCGAGAAGGCGTAATGCCCCCCGGCGAGCTCTATCATGCGGCTGACGTAATCTCCGGATTTGCGCGCGACGGCGTAGCCAGTGCCGCTGATGCGGAAGAACGCGACGGTCTTGCCGGTCGGTTCTGCGGACGCCGCCTGCTCCATAAAAGCGACCTGCTCGTTAAAGAGCTCATGCGCCTTTTCTTCACAGCCGAGCAAAACGCCGTAAAGCTTTATCCATTCGGTGCGGCCGAGCGGATGAGTTTCATAGCTCGAACGGTCGATAAGCACGGGAACTCCGAGCTTTTCGAGCTGTGCCTTAACGTCCGAGGCGTGGCCAATCATGCCGGATTCGATCGCGAGCGGACAGTTTTCCCGAAGGATCAGCTCATAATCGGGCTGTGAGTATTTGCCTGCGTACAGGATCTCGCCGCGCTCCATTGCAAGACGCGCATTCTCCACGTACCAACCATCAGCTTTCGTGCCGGAAAGGCGGATCGCGTCAAGGCGGTCGAGCCCGTCGAAGAGACACATAACGGCGGTCGCCGCGAGATAGATATTCCCGATCGGCTGCTGCAGCACAACGATATCATCCGCGATCCCGTTCGGTGCGGAAGCTCCCTGCGGAACGACGAGGAAACGACCGCCTTCGTTTATTGATATCAGCTTGAGCCCGCCGTCATATTCCTCAATGGAAAACTCATGCGCGAATGAAAGCTCCGTTTTGGACACTGGTTCCCATCCGTTGCCGAGGCTTTCCGTTGATTGCTTTTGCCCGCATCCGAACACGGAAAGCGACAACAGCAGGCACAGAATGATCAGGGATATTCGTTTCATACGGGCTCCTTTTCCAAGTTCTATAAAAACTTCTGCGCATGCCGATAGATGACACGCGCAGAAGACACACAGAGGCGGATAAAGTAAAAAGTCAGTTGGTCTTTTGAAGCGTCGAACCGTCGAAATGCAATACG
>CALEPU010000035.1 GCA_937913075.1 uncultured Clostridia bacterium | reverse complement strand
CGATCTGTCGTCGGCGCAAGGTTTGCGATAGAGCTCGCAGATCTCGGCGGCAGGGAAAAGCTTGCCGATTATAACGTGGAGGCAGTGCTTACGTACTGACAGGCGCCATGGACCGTCTGATCGCGCTTTGTGAAAAAAAATACTCCGCTGACAAGGTCGACCTGATTAAAAGAGCTGCCGACTTTGCTAAGCGCGCCCATGAGGGACAAAAGCGCGAGTCGGGCGAGCCGTATTATACCCACCCCGTTGCCGTCGCGGTGCAGCTTGCCAATATGGGCATGGACGCCGAGACAGTCGCCGCGGGGCTTTTGCATGACGTCGTTGAGGACGGCGAAAATATCACCGTCGAGCAGCTAAGGGAGCTTTTCGGCGATGATATCGCAAGCATGGTCGACGGCGTTACAAAGCTCACCAAAACCGGCAATAAATCCGATATGCAAACGAGGGAGGATCGTCAGGCGGAGAACCTGCGCAAGATGTACCTTGCCATGGCAAAGGACGTGCGCGTGGTCATAATAAAGCTGGCGGACAGGCTGCATAATATGCGGACCCTCGGTATTTGCAGTCAGGAGAAAAAACAGCGCAAGTCGAGGGAAACGCTCGATGTTTACGCTCCGCTTGCGGACAGGTTCGGTATGGGCGCTATAAAGGTGGAGTTAGAGGATCTTTGCTTTGAGTACCTTTATCCCGAGGAGTGCCGCAAGCTCGAGGCGCTCATAGAGCCCCAGCAGATAGAACGCCTGCGGCTTTTGAACACCGCAATGAAGACCATATCCGCCGCGCTTGAAAAAGCGGGCATAAAGTGCGAGATAAGCGGCAGGCGCAAGCATATTTACAGCATTTACCGCAAGCTCAAAAAATACAATAAGGGCCTTAATGAGATCTACGACCTTGTCGCTATCCGCGTTATAGTCAACACCATTAACGACTGTTATGCGGCGCTCGGCGTTATCCACTCGCTGTGGAAGCCCGTTCCGGGCAGGTTCAAGGACTATATCGCAATGCCCAAGACCAACATGTATCAATCGCTGCATACAACTCTTTTCAGCGAGATGGGCATGCCGTTTGAGGTTCAGATACGCACACAGCAGATGCACCGCACTGCGGAGTACGGCATTGCTGCGCACTGGCTCTACAAGGAGGGCAAGGCGCGTCCCGACGAGCTTGACAGCAACCTCGCATGGGTGCGCGATCTTGTGAACTATGAGAGCGAAGCGGATTCTCCGCGTGAATTCATCGACAATATCAAAAAGGATTTCTTCTCCGGCTATGTATACGTGCTCACGCCCAACGGTGAGATCATCGATCTGCCGGAGGGGTCTACTCCCGTCGATTTTGCCTATCGCATCCATACCAACGTCGGCAATCACGTTCAGCACGCCAAGGTGAACGGCGCGCTCGTAAAGCTCGATCATAAGCTCAAAACGCATGACGTTGTTGAGATAATCACCTCCCCGCAGGCAACGCCCAGCCGTGATTGGCTGAACTTCATCAAGACCTCGCAGGCAAAGTCGAAGATACGCCAGTGGTTTAAAAAGGCGAACAGGGAGGAGAATATAGCCCTCGGTCGGGATATGCTTGCCGAGGCAGCAAGGAGGCAGGGCAAGAAGCTTGCCGATCTTGTCAAGCCGGAATCCTACGCGCCGCTCCTGAAGCGCTTTACCCTCAACGAGATGGACGACGTTTACGCCGCAATAGGCTATGGCGGCATGACGACAGGACAAGCGCTCCACCGCCTTATGGAGGAGTATCGCAAGGCGCAGAAGCAGGCCGAGCTCGAGGAAAAGCTCCAACAAAAAGAGCAGGCCGCCCGAAGCGACGCCAACGGCGTGGGCGTGATAGTCCGCGGCGAGCATGATATGGCCGTGCGCTTTGCAAGGTGCTGCAACCCCGTTCCGGGCGAGGAGATATTCGGCTACATCACAAGAGGCAGAGGCGTTTCCGTACACCGGCGCAACTGTCCCAATGCCGAGATGCTGCTTGAAGACGAGGATCGTATAATCGAGGTCGAGTGGGCAAAGAGCATCACTCAGGTCTATCCCGTCACGATCCACGTTACCGCCCGTGAGCGAGCGGGCATCATGATGGAGCTCACACAGCTCCTCATGAGCATGAAGATAAACACCAAGTACTTAAACGCCAAATCCGGCGGAGATACGGTCGATATCACCCTCACCTTCGACGTTAAAAACTCGGATCAGCTCGATACCATAATAAAGGGCGTTTTGAAAATAGACTCCGTTGTGGACGTCGTGAGGGAAAACCAGACGGACAGACCGGCAAAGCCTGCGGTCGTATCCTGATGAAAGCGAGGCGGGCATTATGCGGGCGGCAGTGCAGAGGGTGACAAAGGCTTCCGTTAAGGTCGAGGGCAAATGCGTGGGCGAGATCGCGCGCGGTCTGCTTGTGCTGCTCGGCGTCCATGAAGAGGACGATGCTTCGGACGCCGATTATATCGTGAAAAAGCTTTCGGGTCTTCGCGTTTTCGAGGATGAAGCGGGCAGGATGAATTTAGCCTGCGGCGATATAGGCGGGCAAATGCTCGTCGTTTCGCAGTTCACGCTTTACGGCGACGCGCGCCACGGCAACAGACCTTCGTTTACAGAGGCGGCGCTGCCCGAAAAGGCGATTCCTCTTTACGAGTACGTCGTCGAAAGGCTGCGCGAGCGGTTTTTCGTAGCGACCGGCGTTTTCGGCGCCGATATGGCTGTTGAGCTTATAAACGACGGGCCCGTGACCATACTTTTAGACAGCAAAAAACTCTTTTAATAACTTTGTATTTACGGATAGCTCCAAGGTGATATTATGTTTAAGACAGTTTCAATTCCGACGGGACCGTTGATGGTCAATACCTATATAGCTTGGTACGAAGGGCAGGGGGAGGATACCCCGTGCGTTGTGGTAGATCCGGCAAACTCCGGCAAGGTAATGCGCTTTTTAAACGAACACGGTCTTTCCTGCCGCGCGATACTGCTTACCCACGGCCATTTTGATCACATCATGGGCGTTGCAAAGCTGCGTGAGGCGACGGGCGCAAGGGTCTACATCAACAAGCTTGACGCAAACGCAATGAAGGACGACGGAGCCAGCCTCGCCAAAATGGTGGGTCTTAGGGTCGACCCTTCCAAGGTCGACGTATTTGTGGGCGACGGTATGGAGTTTACGGAGGCAGGCATAGCCTTTCGCGCCATACATACCCCGGGTCACACCAAGGGCGGCGTCTGCTATATAGTTGAGAGCGAGCGCGTGATATTCAGCGGCGACACTCTCTTCCGTTTAAGCTACGGAAGAACCGACCTTGACGGCGGCAACGCGGGCGAGCTTTATGAGTCGCTGATGTACAGGCTCTTTACTCTGCAAGGCGATTACAGAGTGCTGCCCGGGCATGACGCTGAGACCACGCTCGATTTTGAAAGGCAAAACAATCCCTGCATTCATAACGGTATCATGGAATGAAGCTTATTACCGACAGACCCGATTTTTATAATGATATCTGCGACGTTATACGCCTTTTCCTGCCCCGCGCTTCGATCGCCCTTATAGACGGGAGCACGGGGGAGACTGTCGACAGGAGCGGCGTTTTCGGCGACGAACGCTTGATAATGAGCGAGGACGGCGAGCTTACCGCGAGCTGCGTATCGGACGGCGAGCGTTTTATCGCCAACGCCGTCTATGCTGCGGATGGCTCGGAGCATCGCTGCACCTATTCCTCGCCCTATCGCGGCGGCTCGGAGCTTATTGAAAAGCGCTATGCAAAGCGTGCTGTAAAGGTCGCCGTATTTCGTGCGATGCATAAGGCGTTTGCCGAAAGGACCGTCCCTTGGGGCTCGCTTACGGGCATAAGACCGACGCGGCTTTTGCGTGAGCTTATAGATACCGAGGGCAGGAGCGAGGCATTAAGGCTCATGACCGAGGAGTTTGACGTAACGCCCGAAAAGCTCGAGCTTGCCGACAGGATAGTTTCCGCGCAGAGGCCTATAATAGACTCCGCCTCGACGAAGGATTTTGACGTATACGTCGGCATACCCTTTTGCAGGACGCGCTGTCTGTACTGCTCCTTCGCCTCTCAGCTTCGCACGAAAAAGACCGATATGAGCGCGTACCTTAACGCCCTCATGACGGATATTTCCATGGGCGCCGCATTGGCTGCGGACGCGGGACTTAATTCCCGCGCATTCTATATCGGCGGCGGCACGCCTACAATACTTACTGCGGATGAGCTTGACAGGCTGCTTTCGCATATCTGCCGCTGCTATGATACGAACGGCAAGGAGTTTACCGTCGAGGCGGGCAGACCGGATACCATCACAAAGGAGAAGCTGCTCGTGTTGAAGCGCTGCGGGGTCGACCGCGTCTCCGTCAACCCGCAGACGATGTGTGATAAGACCCTTCGCCTCGTTGGACGCGATCATACCGCGCAGGATCTTGTCGATTGCTATGAAATGGTCAAGGGCATGGGCTTTGCCTCCGTCAACTGCGATGTTATCGCGGGCTTGCCTAACGAGACGGAGGACGATATGCGCCTGACCCTCGAAGCGATAAAGGCGCTCGAGCCCGAGTGCCTTACCGTACACACGCTCGCCGTAAAGCGCTCGTCAAGGCTGCATGAGCATCTTGACGAATACGATATGCCCGACGGAGATACGGTCGAGCGCATGGTGGCGCTTGGCGCCGATGCCGCAAGCAGCATGGGCATGATACCCTATTATATGTATCGTCAGAAGTATATGACGGGCAATTTCGAGAACGTAGGCTATGCAAAGCCCGAAAGCATCTGCATCTATAATATCGACATGATGGAGGACGGGCTCTCGATAATCGCGCACGGCGCGGGCGCTATGACCAAGCGCGTTTTCTTTGAGGCGGGCAGGATAGACCGCGTTGCAAATCCCAAGGATATCGACACCTATATAGCTAAGATAGAGGCGACAAACGCGCAGAGGCGTGAGCTTTTCGGCTGCTGACAGACGGAAAACAAAAGGATAACAAAAAAGCCCATCCTTCGATGAGCTTTATTGTGCAAATCAATACTTGCGCTTCCTGGCAGCCTCAGCCTTTTTCTTGCGCTTTACGCTGGGCTTCTCGTAATGCTCGCGCCTCCTCGCGTCTGCAAGGATGCCGGAACGGGCGCACTTGCGCTTCCAACGCTTGAGGGCGCTCTCCAAGGACTCGTTTTCACCAACGTGAATTTCCATTGACCAATTTCCCCCCTCTCTTATGCGGGACGACCGTTTAGATGGGCGTTCAACCAAAATACTAATACATTATACAGACCGAACTGCGGTTTGTCAACAACATTTTTTCGCAAGCGGGTCGTTTTGCATAATATATCCGCACAGGTTCGATTTTGGGATTTCACCCCGAAGGCATTCTGCGGCCGATTGACACAGGCCCGTTTTTGTTTTAAAATCATACCGACAAAAGATTTGGAGGGGAACATGCTTTCACAGCTCTATCAAAAAGAGGCGGAGCGTATATTTGCGCTCGATTTGGAAAATTCCGCAGACCTTGAACACCCCGTAATGGGCGAGGGCAATTTCGATTCGCCCCTTATCATGTTCATCGGCGAGGCGCCCGGCAGGGAGGAGGCGGCCTGCGGCAGACCCTTTGTCGGCAAGGCGGGCAAGCAGCTTGACAAAATGCTGCTTACAGCGGGTATTGACCGCTCAAAGGTCTTCGTCACCAATGCTGTGAAATACCGCCCCATAACGCTGCACGAGCGCACGGTCTGCAACCGTACCCCCTCTGTTAAAGAAATAAAGGGCGGCCTGCCCGTGCTGCTTGAAGAGATCACAAAGGTCAGGCCGCAGGTCATCGCCACGCTCGGCAACGTGCCGCTCAAGGCGATATCGCTGCTTTCCTCGGGCGAAAAGCTCACCGTGGGCGAGGTGCACGGTATGCCCCGCATCGCGGTCGTTGAAGGCGCGCATTATAAG
>CALEPU010000034.1 GCA_937913075.1 uncultured Clostridia bacterium | reverse complement strand
TTCTGCAGGTCGATGATGTAGATGCCGTTGCGCTCGGTGAAGATGTACTCGCGCATTTTGGGGTTCCAGCGACGGGTCTGATGACCGAAATGTACGCCCGCCTCGAGGAGCTGCTTCATAGAAATGACTGACATAAAAAAACCTCCCGTTTAATAAATTTCCACCCCGAGCTTCATCCCCGGCGGTACCGCGATATGCGGACGGGCCGCCAAGTCTGCCCGGGTGAGTTTTATGCCAAAGCGAATTATAACATATTATTCCCTGCCACGCAATAGCAAATCAGGCAAATAACATATATATTTTAACGAAAATGCTCCGTTTTAGCTCAGTCGAAATAAGCCATGCGGCGGACGATCGCGTCCTCCGTAAAATATCTCGCCAGCTCGTTAAATTCAAAATGCGCCTCGGGATATCCCGCTTCCGCGCCGCACAGCTCATACTTGCGGTAAAGCAGAGTCAGCCCGTCGAACGTAATGCAGAACAGACTGCTGTCGTCCACGGGCGGCACAAAGCTTATCACCTGATGTCCCTGCGCGCGCAGCTTCTCCGCCGCCCTGTCGCCGAGGGCAAAGCGATAGCTGCCATCGAGGCTGCCGAAGCAGTCGGAAAGACAGATACGTCTGCCCGTGTCGCAGTCGAAATTAAAGGCGTCCAACGAAAGAATACCGCCGACCGCGTCTTCTGCCCAAGCCTTCAGGCTCAAAAGACCGCGGTCATTATATTCCACCTCATACCGTATGCCGCAGAGCGCCGAAGCCTCGCCCGCTTCTTCGACGCACCGTAAGGCAAAATCCGTAATTGCAGTGCACACGGCAATATTCAAAAGCTCCATCCCGTCGCAGCAGGCGTGAGGGAAGCTGACCTCAACTCCGTCTATGATCTCGCTCCGTTCGGACAGGGGCAGGGGAGTGCGCCTGCCTGCTGACGTCAGCGGCCCCGGCGTAAAATCAACAGGCGGGTCAGCCAATACCGTTGTCTCGTCGCCGCCGGCCGCATCGGGATCGTGCGTTATACAGCCCAAGAGCATAGAGACGATCAGCAGTAAAACAAACAGCAACCCCGCCGGGCAAGCATGAGATGCCGAACGGTCGCTGCCGCCGAGATCTTTTGTATGAGAGCTTTTGCAAGATGCGCTCACTCAGCGTATCACCATGAGCTCGGCGTCCGCCAAAGCTTTTTCGATCATTGCGCTGAAATCGACCTTAGCCTCGCTTGCGCGCAGCTCATCCAATTTGGGCTTTGTAACAGGATGCTTCGGTACGAATACCGTGCAGCAATCCTCATAGGGAAGTATGCTCGTCTCATAGGTGCCGATCCTGCGTGCGATGTCCATTATCTCGTCCTTGTCAAAGCCTATCAGAGGACGGAATACGGGCATGGAAACGGCGTCGTTGGTGACGTTCAGCGCTTCAAGAGTCTGGCTTGCGACCTGCCCCAGTGATTCGCCCGTAATGAGCGCCATAGCGCCCTCCTCCCTTGCTATACGCTCGGATATCTTCATCATGAGGCGGCGCATAAGCACCGTGGTCTCCTTCTCGGGACACTGCTCGTAAATGGTCATCTGGATCTCGGTAAAGGGCACGAGATGCAGCCTTATCTCGCCGGCGTATTTGGATACGAGCTTTGTCAGCTCCACGACCTTGTCACGCGCACGCTCGCTCGTATACGGATAGGAGTAGAAATGTACCGCGGAGAGTGTAAGTCCGCGCTTTGCCATCATGTAGCCCGCGACGGGGCTGTCGATGCCGCCGGAGATCAAAAGCGTCGCCTTGCCCGCGGTGCCGATCGGCATGCCGTTAGCACCCTTTATCTCCTCGCAGTAGATGTACGCTCTGTCACGTATCTCTACGCAGAGCTTGATCTCGGGGGTATGTACGTCGACCGAGAGGGTGGGGTAGAGCTCCAGCATCCTGCCGCCCAGCTCACGGCAAATGGCGTCGCTGTTGAACTGATAGTGCTTGTCGGAGCGCCTTGCAAATACCTTGAAGGTGGAGTTCGGCGCCTTTTCAACGAGGGGAGCCATAAGCTCGCCCGCAGCCGCGACGACGGTCTCCCATTCCTTATCGACCGCCCACGCGGGGCTGATGGAATGTATGCCGAAAACGCGCGTCAAACGATCGAGAGCAGCCTCGAACGCCTCTTCTCGGACACCCCGAACGTAGATCCGACCATGCTCCCTTTCGATATAGGGCTCCTCGGCGGCGGGCAAACCCTCGCCCCCCTCCTCGGCAGCGAGTGAATTAATGCCGTGCAGAGCACGCTTCATGTTGGTGACGAGCGCGCGCTCAAAATACGGTCTGTTGAGCCCCTTTAAATGTATCTCGGTGTATCTGACAAGCAGTACCTTTTCCATCGTATCCTCCGTAATAATGTTTGTGTATTGAAAAAACTTACCTGCGCCTGAAACGGCGGAGATATCCGACCTGCTCCTCTATAAGCTGAGCGGCGGCGTCCGCCTCGGCAGTTGTGTTAAACCGGCTGAAGCTGAAACGGATAGCTCCATCCTGCCTGTCGCCGGTAATGCCCATAGCGTTCAAAATACGGTTCTTGCCGCGCTTGTGTGCTGCGCACGCAGAGCCCGTTGATACGCAGAGCCCGCGCTCCGAAAGCGCGTTCAAAAGCACCTCGCCCCGAACGCCCATAAAGCTCATATTGAGTATGTGTGCAGCACCCGCGTCAACGGCGGGTCCGTTGAGGCGTACGTCGCGTATGCGGGATAGATTTGAGTACAGCCGCTTTTTGACGAGGAGCATGTTTTCGCGGTATTCCCTGCCGTGCAGAGCATAGTCCGTGACGGCGGCGTTGAAAGCCATTATGCCCGCTGCGTTGGTCGTGCCGGAACGCATGCCCGACTCCTGCCCGCCGCCTATAAGATACGGCTTGACCCTTACGCCCTTACGGATATACAGCGCGCCGACGCCCTTGGGCGCATGCAGCTTGTGCCCGCTGACGGAGTACATATCGCAGCGAACCGGCGCCTCCTTCATAAACGCCTGAACGCCGTCAACGTGCAGCAGCGCCTCCGGCGCACGCTTTTTAACAAGCGCATATACGGCGTCAATATCGTTTACCGCGCCGCTCTCATTGTTGACGTGCATTATACTTACGAGCCTCGTTTCCTGCGTGAGCAGACCTTCAAGCTCGTCGAGCCGGACTGCGCCCGTGCCGTCCACACCCGCGAATACCACATCATAGCCGCGCTCCTTTAAATCGAGCGCAGCCTCATAAACAGAGGGATGCTCCACTGCGGATACTATCACGCGGCCCTGCCCGCGCATCGCACGGAGCGAGCCGTAAAGCGCGGTATTGTTGGACTCCGTACCGCAGGAGGTAAAGGTGAGCTCCGCAGGCTCGGCGTTCATCTTAGCTGCGATGTTCGCCCTTGCCTGTGCAACGTCGCGCTCCACCTGCACCGCCGCGGAATATGCCGCAGCAGGGTTATAATACGCCTCGACCATGTACCGCCTGGCAGCCTCCGCCGCCTCGGGCAGCACCTTCGTCGTGGCGCTGTTATCAAAATAGATCATAAAATCAACTCCATTCGGTAAAGTCGGGGCATGGCACTGCCCCCTATACCAAATATATTCCGTCCGGCGTTCCGTTGCCGCAAATTATCCTTCGGAGCCTATGGGCGGCGGATCGTTCTGCTTTATAATATCAAAGCTGTAGCGAAGCTGCTCGATATAGTTGGATATTTCGGAGGTATCGGCATTTTCCAAAGCCGCGTTGAGCTGTGCTATCAGCGTAAGCAGGGTGTTCCTGTCCGTATCTGAAAGGGTCTGCACGGCGCTGAGATATTCGTTTACCTCGGCGATCAGCGCATGCGCCTCGGCCGTAAGCTCCTCGAGCGTGGGCGGCACGGGCAGCGGGGAGCTGTGCAGAGTACAGGTCTTGCCGTGATCTATGCAGTACGAATAATAGCTGTCGGCGGGAACGTCGCTCAATATCCCGTTGGGGAATATGCTGTGGAACTCGGACCGTTCAAGCTTTGCAAACAGCGAGTCGGTGGGTATCACAACGTAGCAGGCTGTCCTCCTGCAAGAGTCGGGGCAGTGGGGCCCCACGAGCTGCGTCGACTCAGTACAGACCTCGAGCATGCAGTGCATATCACAGTAATCGGTTGGCATATCCTCGAGCGAGCACCAGTCTGTCACGGGGGGATTGTGCGAGTCGCGGCGGCATGCGTCGGTCGCCAGCTTGCCGGATATGGGGCATATCTCCACCTGAGCCAAGCCTATGTCGCCGGGCGAAACGTCCATTATGGGCTTGTCGCTCATGCCCTCATGTATGGCGCTCATAAACGCCTGCCAAAGCGGCGCGGCGGAGTTGCCTCCGGTAGAGCCCGTTGCCAGCTTCTCGGAGTAAAGGTCGTGCCCTATCCAGAGCGCGCCGGTATAATAACCGGTGAAGCCCGCGAAATAAACGCTCGTGTAGTCGTCGTTCGTGCCGGTCTTGCCAGCAACGGTAATGCCGTCGATGGCGGCGTTCGTGCCTGTGCCGGTCGTGACTACGTCCTTCATCATGTCTATGAGCATATAGGCGGAGGTCTCCTTATAGACCCGATAGCTCTTCTGCACCTCCTTGGCGCTGAGAACCACCCTGCCGGTGTCGTCCAGCACGACGCTGAAGGAGATGGGTTCAAGATAATACCCGCCGTTGGCGATCGTCGCGTAGGCGGAAGCCATCTCAATGGGAGTTATGCCCGAGGTGCCAAGCGCAAGCCCCGGACCGTCGACGTTGATTCGCGAGGGCGAAACGCCGAGCTTTTTAAGGTATTCCGCGCCAACCTGCGGGGTAACGGTGTCAAACAGCAGCCTTGCCGCAACTATGTTGAGCGAGGACGTGATGCCTCGGCGCAGCGTGCGCAGACCGTACCATCGCGTTGAACCTATCGCGGGATATCCCTTCTGCCCGCCGTAGCCCTCAATTTCAAGCTCGGCGTTCAATACCGTCGAGCCGCATGAGAGCCCCGCGTCGAGCGCAGGCCCATAGACCGAAAGCGGCTTTATTGCCGAGCCGACCGGCATTGAGCTTTGGTAGGCTCTGTTGAGCTGCTTTTTAAGCGTAGGCTCCTGCCTGCCGCCTATCACGGCAAGCAGCTCGCCCGTGGACTGGTCTATTATGACCGCCGCCGCCTGAGGCTGCAATACCTCCATTGTGGAGCCGTCGGAGTTGGTGGTCAACTGCACCGAAGCGGAGGGATTTTGCAGCTCGGGATAATTCTCCCAATTGGTTATTATGCTCTGCACGGTGTTCTGTATCTCTGGATCGACGGTAAGATAGATGTGGTAACCGCCGGTTCGCAGCTCGGTCTCTATCGCGGTGCGGTTGGATTTTGTATCGTCAAGACCGCGCTGCTCGAGCATGTGGGTGATAACGTCGTAAATTGCATACTCCACAAAATAAGGCATATCGTAGAGCTGCTTCTTCTCGCTCTTTTGTACTATCGTCACTGTATCGGCGAGAGCGGATTTGTACTGCTCGTAAGTGATGCAGCCCGCGTCGTACATGGCGTCGAGCACGAGATCGGTTCTTGTGTTCGTAACGTCCATCTTGTTGGTGCCGTCCTCATTAAAACGGCTGTAAGTGTTGGCGCGCGGGTTTGTATAGTAGGGCTTCTGCACCATGCCGGCAAGCATCGCGCACTCCCTGATAGTAAGCTGATCGAGCGTCTTGCCGAAGTAATCCTTGGCGGCGGCGGCAAAGCCGTAGTTGGACTCGCCGAGGAAAACGTCGTTCATGTAAGCCTCGAGTATGTCGTCCTTGGAAATGGTGTGCTCCAGCTCATAGGCAAGGTATGCCTCCTGAATTTTGCGTTTGTAGCTCTTCTCGTTGGAGAGCACCTTGTTCTTGATGAGCTGTTGGGTAAGGGTGGAGCCGCCGTGTGTGTTGGTGTTGCGCAGCGTGTTGATGACCGCGGAAAAAAGGCGCTTCAAATCGAGACCGCTGTGCTTGTAAAAGCGAACGTCCTCGATGGATATAAGCGCGTTCTTCAGCATATCGGGTATGTCGTCTATGTCCACCCAGTCGCGGTATTCCATGCCCGCAAAGGTGGTTATCATATCGCCGTTCCTGTCATAGATGTAGCTCGTCCTGTCGCTCTTGGTAAGCTGGGAAAGATCGAGCGCTGGCGTAGTATCGACGTAGGCCTTCGCCACGCCCATCACAAGCCCGAAGGCCGCTATGCCGCAGAGCACGACGGCGAGCGCCAAGAAGGCGAGCGCCTTGAACAGCACGCTCAGCACAAAGGGGCGCGGCCACCTGTTTTCTTCCAAAATGCTGCCGTCCTCCTGCTTTTCCTGCGTTGCCTGCCTTTTTGCTTCACGCTTCTGCGCTTTTAGCTCACGCTTCGAGAGAGGCTTCTCCGTGTCGTCGGTCGGCGCGTCCGAGCTGCCGCGCACAGGCGTGAACTTTGCGGTGGTGCAGTCATACTTGGAGCCCATCACGCCGCTGTTCAAAGAACGCTCGCCGACCCCTTTCCCCGCAGGCTGCACGGTAAAAGGCTGCGTGTCGCCGCCGACCGCAGAGGAGCCCTTTTTTGTTTTATCCTTATCGCTCATTTGAAAGCTGCCTTTCATTAAACCTTTCCACACTGATTATATCACACACTCCGCCGCATGGCAAACCGCAGTTGAAAATTTAAAAGTTTGTTCATAAATGATCGGAGCATAAAGCCGTGGGTATTGTTTTTGCGTACCGGATAGGATATAATTGCAGCGACAATAAAAGGAGCGGCGGCAATGGAGAACTATTCTGTATTCGATATTATCGGTCCACGCATGACGGGCCCCTCTTCGAGCCATACGGCGGGCGCGGTGCGCCTCGGCTATATAGCGCGGCGCATAATAGGCGCTGAGCCTGCAAACGTGCATTTCACCCTCTACGGCTCGTTTGCGGAGACGGGCCGCGGTCACGGCACCGACAAGGCGCTCATAGCGGGCATAATGGGCTGCCTGCCCGACGATCCGAGGATAAGCTCCGCGTATAAGCTCGCAAGGGAGAGCGGCTTGCAGGTCGATTTCACCCTCTCGGATGAGCCCGCGGACCATCCAAACACTGTAAGGATAGATGCGACGGACGTCAACGAGGTCAA
>CALEPU010000033.1 GCA_937913075.1 uncultured Clostridia bacterium | reverse complement strand
CACCTTCCCCTCTGTAGGGGAAGGGCAGCAAACGGGCTTTGTCATCAAGCTGAGCCCGAGTGCTCGGGCTTTTCAATATGTGCCAATGATTATTTCAGCGTGGTGCCCGCCTGACCCTTCAAGGCTTCGACCGCCTTATCAAGGCTGGTGATGACGGCCCTGCGCCCGGGCTTGGACTCAACGAACTTGATAGCGGCCTCTACCTTGGGCAGCATGGAGCCGGGAGCAAAATGACCCTCAGCGATGTATTTTTTCGCCTCTTCTACGGTCATGGTATCGAGATCCTTCTGGTCGGGCTTGTTGAAGTTGACGGAGACTTTTTCAACTGCGGTGAGTATAACGAGCGCGTCGGCGTCGATATCCTCGGCAAGACGCTCGCTCGCCAAGTCCTTATCTATAACGGCAGCGGTGCCTGCGTAGTTGCCGTTTTCATCTTTATAGACGGGGATGCCGCCGCCGCCGACGGTAATGGGCACGAAGCCGCCCGCCATGAGGCACTTGACGGCGTCAAGCTCAACTATTTCAACGGGCATAGGAGAGGCTACGACGCGGCGCCAACCGCGCCCTGCGTCCTCCTTCATAACGTAGCCGCGCTCGGCCTCGAGCTCCTTCGCCTGCGCCTCATTATAGAAGGGACCGATGGGCTTGGAGGGGTTTTTGAACTTGGGGTCGTTCCGATCGACGACGACCTGAGTGACCACCGTGACGACGCGGGTGTTGTTGCCGCGGGCACGAAGCACCTTTTCAAGACCCTGCTGCATGTGATAGCCGATATAGCCCTGGCTCATTGCGCCGCAAACGTCAAAGGGCATGGCGGGAGTTACGGAATTTGCCGTCTCGTTCTGCAAAACTATACGACCGACCTGCGGGCCGTTGCCGTGCGCGAGCGCCACGGTGTAGCCCTGCTCGATGATGTCCGCAATATACTCACCGGTCTTCTCGACCACTTCAAGCTGGCTCGCAGCGGTAGCGGGCTTGCCCGCCTCCTGCAAGGCGTTGCCGCCGAGGGCAATTACTATCTTTTCCATAAAATACTCCTAAAAAACAAAATTTCAGACCTGTTCTGAACTTTTTTATTATCCCACTCGATTCTGAAAATGTCAATGAGCAAAACGAAAAACGGAATAATATATAGAGCTTTCGAGCCCTTTTCGCGCCGCAAATCCCGCGTTGCCACTTGTAAAACACCGCGATATATGTTATAAATATACAAAAGTCAAAAATCCTTATCGGGGGGGTAGGTATGCGTCAGTTTCACGATTGCTCTTGGCTTGAAGCGGCGGAGGCGATACTCGCTATGACCTCGCGCTTGACCGTTATGAAGGCTGCTGCTGAGGATAAGCCCATGAAGGAGCTTGCCCGCTGTATGGAGTCGCTGCTTTTGGGCGATATAAGGTCGGCTTCAAACGCGGCCTTTGATATGACGGCGGCGCTGCTCACATCGGGCGCAAGAAGGGTCAGCGGCGATCTTATGCGCGATTATCTTTTGCACAGGCTGCTTATTGAGCCCAATCCCTTCTCCCGCATGGCGGCGGCAAACGTATTGGACGAGGCGCTTTATAACGCCATGCGCGTCGACATGGGCATATTATATGAGCTCATGGGGCTCGACTCTGCGGATCTTTACCGCTACATTACCGAAAGATACAACCAGCTCAGGGTAAAGACAAGGCCCGGGCTCGACGATACCACGAGGCTTGCCTCCGCCGCATGGGGCGGAGCGGTGCTGCGTCCCAAGCAGGACGACGGCGCGGGGCAGAGCATACTGCCCGCCATGCTGCCGGATTCCGCGCCCGTTTGGCATTACGGCGATGAGGAGATGCGCGATACCTACGCCGCGGACGAGGCGCTGGAGGAGATGTACCACAGGCTGTTGGAGGGCGGGCTCGATTGGAGCTCCATGACGGAGGACGTTTGGAACTTCTTTGCCTCCTACGGCACGGGCGATTTTTTGAAATACAGACAGTTTATGCTGCGCGGCGAAAGGCTCATCCCCTTAAAGGATATAAGGCTCTCTCCCGTACAGCCTTTAATGGAGGCGGAGTACAGGGCCTGCCTGGAGCACTGCATAGAGTTCATGCGGGGCAACCTTGCCGACCCGATGCTCATTACGGGCAGCGCGGGCATGGGCAAGACCACTATGCTCTTCTCGCTCGCGGACGAGCTGCCGGAGATGCGCTTTATATACGTGCCGGAGTGCCGCTCGATCACTCAGCTTGCGCCGCTCTTTGAGGAGCTTTCGCATCAGCCGTTAAAGTTCATGGTAGCGCTCGACGATACGCAGGTGAGGGATTTCGCCGTCCGGGCCGTCCCCGTCAACGTGCTTATCGCCGCAACCGCCTCGGAGTCCGAGGGCTGCGGCATGTTCACCAAGTGCATCCGCCTGAAAAAGCCCCAGCTCGACGGCTTTGCCAATATGGTACAGCGCCTTTTGGACGCGGCGGGCGCAGCTCTGCCGAGGGAGGTCGTAAGGTCTGCCTGCGTCGATTGCCAGGTCGATACCAAGGGCGAGCTCACCGTTGCGACCGCGGTCTCCGTAGCGGAGGGGCTTCGGTAAAAAACAGTCGAATTAATAAAAATTTTGCTTTTTCGCTGTTGCAAAAGGCGCCGTAAAGTGGTACTATTTAAGGGAACAAAGCGGGGAGGTGTATTATGGACAGAACGAGGGTAACTTTAAATATAGCCGGGCAGGAGTTCCGCCTTTCCGGCGGCGAGAGCGAGGAGTATATGCGCCGCCTCGCAGCGGATATCAATTCCCGCATCAACGAGGTCCAGCAGCAGTATCCGCAGATGAGCACCACGAGGTGTACTCTGCTTGCCATGCTCAATATGGCGGATGAGATGCAGAAGCTCAACAGCGACTACGGCGAGCTTGACAAAAAAATATCCGAGCTGAGGGAGGCACGCGCCGCCCAGCCTGCGCGCGTACCCGTAAAGCGTCCGTTTGAGCGCGCCGAGAAGGATAAAACACCCGTCGGCGTTTGATGCACGGCTCTGCCGGTCAATAGTGTTTTTCGTTTGCCCGCCATGCCTGCCATGTCGGGCTTATCTTTTGAATTGATGGAAGGTAAAATCGCAAATAAAATAGAGCTGCTCGCTCCGGCGGGCAATATGGATTGCCTCGTTGCCGCAGTCAGGAGCGGGGCGGACGCCGTTTACTTCGGCGGCAGCGCCTTCAACGCGAGAAGGGGAGCCGAAAACTTCGCGGGGGACGAGCTTAAAAGCGCAGTGGAGTATTGCCGTCTGCATAGGGTAAACACCAACGTCACCTTAAACACGCTGCTTTTCGATAACGAGCTTGAAAAGGCTTTGGCTTTCGCGGGCGAGCTTTACGGGCTCGGAGTGACCGCGGTAATAGTACAGGATATCGGTCTTGCCGCGCTAATTCGGCGCGAGCTGCCCGGGCTCGCCATGCACGCCAGCACTCAGATGGGCGTGCACGACGCCGCAGGGCTTCAATACTGTATTGAAAACGGCTTTTCAAGAGCCGTGCTTTCAAGAGAGGTGAGCCTTTCGGAGATAAAGCGCATGAGCGAAGGATGCGATATAGAGCTTGAATTCTTCTGCCACGGCGCTTTATGCATGGGCTTCTCGGGGAGCTGCCTCTATTCCTCCATGGCGGGGGAGCGGAGCGGCAACCGCGGCACCTGCGCTCAGCCTTGCAGGAAGAAGGCTTCCGTGCTTTCTTTAAAAAGGGCGGGGGAGGAGGAATACTGCCTCTCTGCGAACGATATCTGCATGATAGACGAGCTTGCAAAGCTTCGGGACGCCGGCGTCTGCTGCCTTAAAATAGAGGGGCGCATGAAGCAGCCGGAGTACGTTGCGACGGTCACCCGCAATTACAGGGCCGCGCTCGACGCGCTGTACGCCAAAGACCTTGGCGATAATACGCGCTTTGACGCAAAAGCCGCAAGGAGCGAGCTTTACGAGATATTCAACAGGGGCGATTTTTCCACCTCGCATCTTTATTTTGACAGCGTGCGCACGGGCAGAGCGGGGCATGCTCAGCCCTCGAACGAGCTCATTGCAAAAGCGCATGAGTCCCTGCGCGGCGAGGCGGCGCTGTATGAGGTGAAGGCTTCGCTCGATATTACGGTCGGCAAGAAGGCGCGGCTCACGCTTGCCATGCAAAACGAGCCGGATTACTCCGCCTCCGCGGAAGGGCCCTTCTCCCAAGAGCCGCAAAAGCCCTTGGATGTAAAAAGGCTCGAGGAGCAGATAAAAAAGCTCGGCGGCACGGTGTTTTTTGCGCAGGACTGCGAGATATCGGGCGGCGGCTTCATAACCGTTTCCGCCCTCAACGCCATGCGAAGGGAGGCGGCGTTGAGCTTAGAGGGGCTTTTAAAGCGTGCGCCGGAGGCAAGGCAGGAGACAGCCGCCGAGGAAGATTTCGAGCGGCGCGCGCTCGATATAACAGCCGCCTATCCGCAGAGCGAGAGCCCGCTTCTTTATGAAAGAGAGAGGAATTGGGAGCAGGCGGTTTCTTCCCATGCC
>CALEPU010000032.1 GCA_937913075.1 uncultured Clostridia bacterium | reverse complement strand
GGCCCCTCCACGGGCTCGCGCAGCGCGGCGAGAGCCCTGCTGCAATCCTCGCAGGAGGAAAGGTGCTCCTCGACCTTAGCCGAGGTCACTTCCGAGGTAAGCCCCTCCAAATAATTCGGCAGCAGATCCTTAATGATTTCACAAGGTATTTTGCACATTCTCATCAAGCTCCTTCCTGAGTTTTTCCTTACCGCGGTAATAGATGACCCTCGCGCGGTTCTCCGTCATGCCCAATACCTCGCCTACCTCCTTGAAGGCGAGTCCGCCGAATATGCGCAGATACATTACCTCGCGCGTGGGCTCGGGCATGGCGTGCAGGCGGCGCATAATTTCGAGCCTGCCCTCCGAGGCCATGACCTCCTCCTCTGCGGAGCCGGTGGGGATGGCTTGTACGGAGATATCCTCGTTTGCCGGATGCTTCCTCGCGTGTTCGAGCCGCACCCTCTTGGCGATGGCGCAGAGCCAGGTCGTAATGCTGCATGAGCCGTCGTACCTGTCGCTCGCGCGGATAGCGCGATAAAAGGTCTCCTGCGTGAGCTCCTCTGCAATATCCGAGCTTCGGGTAAGCGAAAGGAGGTACCGGTACACGGTGCTTGCGTACTGCCGGTAAACCTCCTCAATAGCCTTCACGCCTTCGCCCTCCCTTGGTCATCTGTAAATTAATGCGGGAGAATGTGCTTTTGTTACAGCGAGCGAAAATTATTTTTTACTCGCCGCGGTTCTTTGATGCGATATCCGATATCTTTTTGAAGTTCTTGATGATGTAATCATACCCGCCGCGACCGTGCGGAACGAGGCAGGAGGAGCAGTCCTTTATGCCGGTATCGGTGTATTTGAAATTGCCGCCGCATTTATCGCCGAGGGCGTAAAGCGGGCAGTAGCAGAAAAGACAGTTGAAAAACTCTTCGTCTGCACCCTTGTGGCAGGGGAAATACTCGCACTCGCGGTTCTGATAATATTTACAGCTGTTTTTTTCCACGCGGCTCTCCCTTCATAAGCCGTCGACAAATTCCGCCGCGGCAAGCCCCGCGACCGCGCCGTCGGATGCGGCGGTCGTAAGCTGACGCACCTTCTTCCTGCGGCAGTCGCCCGCGGTGAAGAAGCCCGGAGTATTCGTCGCGCAGGTTTCGTCCGCCGTGAAAAAGCCGCTCTCATCAAGCTCCGCAAGAGAGGCGAAAAGCTCGTTCTGCGGTATGTGACCCAATGCAACGAAGAGACCGGCGACCTCCAATTCCTTCGAGCTGCCGTCGACGGTCGATAAAAGCTTCAGCCCTTCAAGCTCGTCTCCGCCGTTAATGCCGTCGACCGTGCAGTTTTCCAGCCGAACGATGTTGGGCTTTGCAAACAGCCTGTCAAGCTCGGCCCTGTCCGCACGGTAGCCGGATCTTCTGTGGATAAGGTAAACAGTGCGGCATATATCGGCAAGATACAAAGCCTCGCTCACGGCGGTGTTGCCGCCGCCCACGACCGCAACGTCGCGCCCGCGGTAGAAGGCGCCGTCGCATACCGCACAGTAGGATACTCCGCCGCCCGTATAGCCCTCGGCGGCTTCCAGCCTGCGGTGCTTCAAGCCCGTCGCGGCAATAAGCGCCTTTGAGGTAAAGGTCGAAAAGCCGCACTCCACACGGAAAACGCCGTCCTCCCTGCTGACGGACTTAACCTCGTCCACCTCAAGCTCCGCGCCGAGACCCAAGACCTGCTGTATCAGCTTGTCCGCCAGATCGAGGCCCGATATCGCCTCATGCCCGGGGTAGTTCTCCACCCTGTGCGAGAGCGTGATCTGCCCGCCGATGCTTTCCTTTTCAATAAGCAGCACGCTCCTTCCGGCGCGCCTCGCGTATACCGCCGCCGTCATGCCGGCGATGCCCGCTCCGATTATAATTATATCGTGCATATGATCCTCCTATCGTTAATCACCGACTACGAACTCGTATACCATCTCGGCATTTGCTATGGAGTAATTCTCCGTCAGCACGTTGCCCTTGCTTACCGCGCCCCACTGCTTCTGCGTGCCTGCATAGCGCACCGTGGTGAAGGCGGGACAGTTGTAGACGAGGTTTTTGCCGATAGACTTGATTGAGGCGGGTATGTATATCGCCGTGAGCTGCGGGCAGTCGTCAAAAAGCTTTGCGGGCAGCGAGGTCATGGTTGCGGGCAGATAGACCTCCTTAACGGTCTTACAGGCGTTAAAGGCACGGGTGCTGATGCCGACCACCTCATACTCACCCATACGGGCGGGTATCGCGACTATCTCGTCCTCGCCGGTGTATTTGATTATTTCAAGCGTCTCATCCTCATAGACGGAGCAGTAAAAATCACCCACCTGCTGAGACGCGATAACTATGTGCGTGTACCTTGCGCAGCCGGAGTCCAAAAGCACCGCCAACAAGGCGCAAGCCGCAAGCAGCAACGAAAAAGCCCTTTTCATAGCGATCCTCCGTATAGCTTTGCATATATGCTCAAAATACTATATACACCAATTTGTCCCCGTTGTCAAGAGCGGGCGGCGCAGCACGTGAGCTTGAATTACGCGCTTGGTTACAGTATAATCTAAACACGGCATTATTATTTAAGGCTTTGAGGCGGAGCCCCTGCGCTCCCGTCCAATCGGATACAAATGCACGATATATGGAACCCGTGGCACGGCTGTAAAAAATGCAGCGAGGGCTGCGAAAACTGCTATATGTACTTCCTCGACGGGATAAGAGGAGGCGACGCATCCGTGGTTTACAGGACGCGGAATTTCGCTTACCCTTTGCAGAAGCGGCGCGGAGGCGGCTATAAGATAGCCGGCGGAGAGCTGATACGCGTGTGTATGACCTCCGATTTTTTCGTTGAGGAAGCGGACGAATGGCGAGGCGAGGCTTGGGAGATAATGCGTGAGCGGAGCGACGTCAGGTTCTATCTTCTAACAAAGCGCCCGCAGAGGGTCAAGGCAGTCCTGCCCGACTGGTGGGGCGAGGGGCTTGAAAACGTCATTTTTAATGTAACCTGCGAAAATCAGCGCCGCGCCGACGAGCGTATACCGCTGCTGCACTCCCTCCCCTTTCGCCACAAGGGCATAATGTGCGCGCCGCTCATTGGCGCGGTCAGCATAAAAAAATACCTTGCCGAGGGGCAGATAGAACAGGTGATCTGCGGCGGCGAGAATTACGAAGGCGCTCGCCCGTGCGACTATGCATGGGTCAAAAGTTTGCACGACGAGTGTAAAGAGGCGAACGTGACCTTCTGCTTCATCGAGACCGGCAACGTATTTATAAAGGACGGAAGGATCTATCGCATACCCTCGAAGCGTGTGCAGAGCGAGCAGGCGGCAAGGTCGAATTTGAGCTTTGAAGGAAAAAAGATAAATTGGCGGCTCACAAACCGCCTTGGCGTTGAGCTTGACGAGAGCGAGCTTTACGTCCCGCAATACCGCCGCCTGTGCCTTACCTGCGGCTCCAAGCCGATATGCAACGGCTGCTCGAGCTGCGGTAAATGCGGCGACGAGAACCCGCTGATATAGCTTTTTCGGGAGGATACCATGTCGGAAAGGTTCGATGGAACGGTCGTTTTTGTCCACGGCTTACAGGGAAGCGGGGAGCAGTTCGACTTTCTTACGGAGCTTCTGCCGCCGACTGTCAAAAAGAACGTTCTGCTGCTGCCGGGACACGGAGGTACCGTAAAGGAGTTCAGGCGTGCGCGCCTCCCTCAGTGGCAGGCTTGCGTGAATGACGCCGTGAAAAACGCCTCCCGGGAGGGCGGCGTGATATTCGTAGGACATTCAATGGGCTGCCTGCTCGGGCTTCAAGCAGCGCTGAAAGGCGGCTTTGTGCCGGAAGCAACGCTCCTTCTCTGCTGTCCCTTCCGCATCCGCCCCACGCTGCGGTATTTTAAACAGAACGCCGCTCTTTTAGGCAGCGGCAATAACGACGACCCTTTTCTTGCCGCCGCGCGGCAGGCAAACAGCGTAAAAGCAAAGCACGGCGCCGAGTATATGACCTGCGCCGCGCCGTATATAGAGCTGTTGAAGCTTATAAAAAACACTCGCAGAGCGCAAGGCCGCAGAAGTAAAGGCTCAGCGCGAACAGGAAGCCGCGGAACGTAAGAATATGGCCGCGGAAGTGGAAGAAGCAAGGAAAACGATGGTCGCCGCGCAAAAGGCATATCGAGATGCGCTAGATAGCTTTATTAAGAAGTACGGCACATATCATTTCTCTTCCTCGTCCGTTGATGATTTCCCCACTTTGTTTAGTTTCTTCAATTGGCTTTAATGGGTTGGGCCATAACCAACCCCTCCTTCTTCCTCAGTAGCTCAATGGCAGAGCATTCGGCTGTTAACCGAAGGGTTGTAGGTTCGAGCCCTACCTG
>CALEPU010000031.1 GCA_937913075.1 uncultured Clostridia bacterium | reverse complement strand
AGATCGGCGGTCATCGCGCCGGGCGTGACGAGGTTATGACCGGCAGACCGAAGAAAAAGGAAGAAGCGCGAAAGGAGGATGCTGAGGATGAGTAAGGGCATCAAGAATAATGAACCCGATCCGCGCATAGTCTACGCGGACATTATCGACCTTCCGCATTGGCAGTCGCCTACAAGACCGCATATGAGCCTTTACGACCGTTCGGCGCAATTCGCTTCCTACAAGGCGCTGTCCGGATATGAGGATATGGTAGCCGAGGAAGCCCGCCTCACGGACAGAAAGCTCGAGCTTGAGGATTACGAGCTTGAATTGCTCAATCAGAAGCTCTCCCTCGTCAACGACGTTATCGCCGACGGGCATCATCCCGTTGTCACGTTTACCGTTTTCGAGCAGGATGAACGCAAAGAGGGCGGCAGATACGTTGAGATCACCGATACCGTCAAGCGTATAGACACGACCGGAAGAAAGGTCATCCTCGCAAGCACGAGGGAAAGCGGGCTGCATATGACGATCGATTTTGACAGGATCGCCGCGGTTCATGGAGAGCTTGTCGATTATATGGATGAGGTGTTGGAGTAGCCCAACGACCTCATTTTTTAATTGATTATTCACAAAATCGAGAATATATTGTTATGGCCATATCACGAGTACCATTTTTTGTATATCCAGGAAAGCCTTTTCGGTGTATAATCCAAGTGGCGGTTTTATGAGAAAATCCTCGATGATACCGGCAACCGATAATTCCGGTATTGCCGTGGAAAAAGAAGCTGCGTACCTGTGTTAGCATTACAAACGATGGGAGGATGCACGGATGGCGAAGGTCAAGATACCCAGAAAAAAGAATCCAATGAGCAACGACAAGCTCTGGTGGATGTGGATATTTCTTTTTCCGATAGCGCTCGTCGCATACATTTTCTTCGACGTAAAAGAGGATCGCAGGATCGCACGGATAAAGAGCAAGATTCGAAAGGAAGAATTCAGACGCAAGCATTGGGAGTATGATTACTGGTTTGACGATCAGGGACTGTGAGTTGGGGTTAAGGCTATGATCGTTGTATTGATAATCGTCGCTATATTTGTTTTCAAGTTCCCGCATATCGCCTGGCTCAGCGGACCGATATGCGTTTTGCACCTCGTGCTTAAATCGGTGATAAAAGAAAAGCTGCCAAAGCGGGAAGTCGAGCACGATGAGTTCGACCGGTGGCAGGATAATCAGGGACTGTGAGCGGATGGCTTTGTTGGCGTGGGAACAATGCACTTATTACATCGATAAAATGGATCGAGAACATGAGCAGCAAAATGGCGCGTAGAAATTACGATTGAGCCTCCGGTCGATTTATGCTATACTGTATTTGAGAAAATTGGCAGAAGGAGGGCGTCGTGGGGAATGACTTCGGTAAAGATCGATCCAAAGGCATATCCGATCGCGGACGTTCTTCCTTTATTGCTTTTGGACAGGACCTCCAAAGAAAACGTCATTTTCGCAACAGATAGCTACGAGGATAGGGGCGAGCTGTTCGGCGCAAAGCTCCCGATCACGCCCGGGCTGATAACAAGGGACGGCGCCTGCATCATCCAGCCCCGCGTGCTGAAGGATCGTGAAGAACAACAACAGCGCACACGCAAGCGTGCGGAGGTATTCACTCCCTCGTGGGTGTGCTGCCTGATGATCGACCGGTTGGATGAGGACTGGTTCGGGCGGGACGGCGTTTTCGGCAATCTTGACGGGCAGGAATGGCATCCCTGTTCCGGCAGGATCGAGTTCCCAAAGGGCAAAAGGTGGCAGGCCTACGTCGATTCAAGGCGGCTTGAGATCACCTGCGGTGAAGCGCCGTACATAGCTTCGCGCTACGATATGGGAACGGGTGCGCCGATCCCGATCGGGGAGCGCATCGGCATCCTCGACCGCAAGCTCCGCGTGGTGAACGAGAACACCGACGCCGAGGAGGACTGGCTCAGGGCGGTTCGCGATCATATAGGGGAGCCGATAGTTTTCGCGCTCGATGAAGCGTTGATATGCAACGGCAGCTTCGGTGGGCGAAGCGACGAGTTTATTATCTGGGTATATGGAGATGATTCCGCCGCAAGGTTCAACGGCGTTGTCGTGCTCGGCAATCAAATCAGCCCATACAGCGTAAGGAACAGAGACGGCTTGCTTTATACAGACCTCAGCCGCACGGTATCGGACGCCTTTGCCAATGAATCGATACTTGATATGCAGGGGATAACGGAAGCGGTCAGCCGATATTATTTTCAAAACGGCGAAAGCTTCGACGGTCTTTCTGTCGCACCGGAGTATCAGGAGAGGTTTGACAGGCTGGCAGAAGAAGCGATCGGCTGTTATGGCGCTTAAGGAGGCGTCCCGATGAATATCGCAGCCATAGGAAAGCTCATGTAATCGGAGGTGATCGGCTATGATGCTGAGGCAGATTAAGCATTTTCAAACAATCGTGCAGGAAAACAGCTTTACGGATGCGGCGGAGCTCTGCCATATCTC
>CALEPU010000030.1 GCA_937913075.1 uncultured Clostridia bacterium | reverse complement strand
GCGACCACCGAGATCTACACTCTTTCCCTACACGACGCTCTTCCGATCTCTTGATATAACGACCTCAGTTGCGGCAAGCATATCCGGCAGCTCCTCGCCAACGTATTCAAACTGCTTATAGCCCTTTCGAGCAATGCTTTCATCGACCTTGCCTCTGCCGCAGAGATGCACCACGTTGTATTTGGCTGTAAGCTCGTCGAGCGCGCCGCGCACGCCGTCGTTTATCGCCGCCGCACCTAAGCTGCCGCCCATTACCATGAGCACGGGCTTATCGCCCTCAAATCCCATCGCCGCAAGCCCTTTGGCGCGGTCGCCTCGGTAAAGCTCGGCTCTTATAGGCGTGCCGGTATGGACCATCTTTTTTGCCTGATTTTTATTTGCAAGCCTTATAGTATCCTCAAAGGTAACGCACACTGTATCGGCATATTTCGCCGCGATGCGGTTGGCAAGCCCCGGTGTATAATCCGACTCGTGGCAGACGACGGGGCATTTGCCCGCAGCCGCCATGACTACGGGTACGCTCACAAAGCCGCCCTTGGAGAATACCACGTCGGGCGCGAGCTCTTTAACGAGCTTCCTTGACTGATTGACGCCCTTTAAAACCTTAAAGGGGCTGGCGAGGTTTTTGAGCGACAGGTAGCGGCGCAGCTTGCCCGACTCTATCGCGTGGAAGGTAACGCCCTCGACCTTTTCAATAAGCCGATGCTCGATACCGTCGGCAAGCCCTGCGTAATGCACCTCGAAGCCTTTGGCTTTAAGCCCTTCGATAAGCGCGATATTTGGAGTGACGTGCCCCGCGGAGCCGCCGCCCGTCATTAAAATTTTCCTCATAAAAGCTCCTTGCGCCGCCCGCATTTTCCTGCGGGGACGATTTTATTATTATATTGAAAGAATATTCAAAACCATGGGATAACGCCAAAGCCATCCCATGGTATTTTACACTATTTTTACTGTAAGGTAAAGAGCAAAAACCTCGTCTAATCCGGCGCTGAGGTCAAAGCAGCCATAAGCCTTGCCGCGCTCTCTGCCGCCTGCTTAACCTTTTGTTCGGCTTCAAAACGCGCTCTGAATACCTCGCCCTCTCTGCCGCTGCTCTCGCCGGCGTATGCGGGGGAGCCGTAGGCTCTTATCACAGGATCGTTTTTATCATAAACGCGGTGTAATATGCCGTCCTCCGCGTTGCCCTCTATCGTGCCTATCGAGCTGCCGTCATAATAGCAAACGAACCCGACGTGATCCCACGTGCCGTCCGCCTCCCAGTCAATAAAGACAAGGTCGCCGCACTTGGGCTCATAACCGTTTGGGTTTATTGCGTCAAGGTGAAAATAACCGTAGCCTCCGCTTAAAGCCGCACTGTCCGGACGCGCATAAGCGGCGTTGCTCAAAACGCTTGTCGGCACGCCCGACTGACGCGCACACCATGATACGAACATCGCGCACCATGCGTAGAAAAAGCCCTCGTCCCTTTCCATCACCTCCGTGCCGAACCAATAGCCGTATTCGGTAAAGTTCTTTGAGCCCGAACCGTTGTCTCCGTCAAGCTGGGAGAAGGAGTCGCCCTCATGATAACCCACCTGCGATGCGGCAATATTGACTATGTCGAATCGCTGATCGCCCGTGAACCTTAACGCGTTGAGCCTTCTAAAATACTTTGAGGCGGCGTAGTAACCCGTCGGAGCGTAGCTCATGCCGACCGCACTCCCGCTCCTGGCGGGAACGAGCGCTGAGAGCAGTATCATAATGCACAAAAACAATGAAAGCCTTTTCAACTCTTAAAACTCCTGTAAAAGCCTTTGATTTTAAACGATCGCATCCGCGCTCACCCCACGGTATCGAAAACGCCGAAGAACAGTTTTTCGCCGCAGGCGGAACGCCGCGCCGCAAGGTGCTCCGACAGCGGCTCCGCCGAAGCACGGTCGGCAAAAACGCCCACCGAAGCCGAACCGCTGCCCGTCATACAGGCGCCGAGCGCGCCGAACCTTTTCATAAGGCTCACGTGCTCGCCTATTTCCGGAGCAATGCTCTGCGCCGCGGGCTGCAATGCGTTGCACATATTACGGCCTATCGCCGCTAAATCGCCCTCTCTTATCGCAAGGGTCAGCTTATCAAGCGCGTAATCAGGCAGCTGCGGGCCCGATTTTTCGCCGCACTGTCTGTCAAAAAGCTCAAACAGCCTGCCCGTCGAAACGCCGCGCTCGCCCTTAATAATAAATACAGTGAGCGGCAAAGAGGGCAGCGCACACAGCCTTTCGCCAACGCCTCGGGCAACTGCACAGCCGCCTTGCAGGCAAAAAGGCACATCCGCCCCGACAGCAAGGCCAATCGCCGCAAGCTCTTCGTTCGTTCGTTCAAGCTTTGTGCCCTCAAACAGCGTGTTAAGCCCTTGCAGGACCGCCGCAGCGTCGGCAGAGGCGCCTCCGAGGCCCGCCTCGGATGGGATATGCTTTTTTACCGAGACAGTAACCGAATAAGGGCTGTCTGACAGGAAGAGCTTAGCAGCTTTCCTCACGGTGTTATCAAACGGCACTTCAAGGTCAAAATCGACAGCAATACGGGCGCTTTCGGCTTCGCTCGCCGCAAGCGTCACGTCGTCGTAAAGCGATATGCTCTGCATAACGCCTGCAAGCTCATGGTAGCCGTCGCTGCGGCGCCCGAGCACGTCAAGCTGCAAATTGACCTTTGCATATGCCTTTAAGCCAAGCATTTTTTCCATGGCTTAATTATGTATATTTCCCACGGGTTTGTCAATCATAAATTTGTAAGCAAATGAATTGTGAGGTAAACGACATGAAGGCTTTATCCCTTTCGCCCTTTGGCGCAGAAATGTCTGCGTACTTCCCTTGCTTTAAAAAGTCCTTCGGCAGGCTGCTTGCGGGAATTTTGAGCGCCGCGATGCTTGCGGGGCTTTTGCTCTCCGCCTCCGCATCGGCGCGAACTGCACCCGTCTCTGCCGAGCCTTTGACCGCAGAGGACCCATATTCGGCGCTGCGACTGCACATAATAGCCAACAGCGACTCCGCGGAGGATCAGGCAGCAAAGCTTTGCGTGCGCGACGCCGTGCTGCAATGCGTGCGCGAGCGGTTTGAGGGCGCAGAGAATTCCGCTGAGGCGGAGGAGATACTGCTTGCAATGGGCGATGAGCTGCTTGAATGCGCAAAAAAGGCGCTCGCCTCCTGCGGCACGGAGCATGATGTACAGCTCATCGACGGCGAATTCAGCTTTCCCGACAGGCTCTACGAAGGGCTTTTATATCCCGCCGGCAGCTACCGTGCACTGCGAATAATAATCGGCGCGGGAGAGGGGCATAACTGGTGGTGTGTGATGTTTCCTCCCCTTTGCATAATAGACGACGGAAACGGCGAAGCCTCCGTGAACCCCGACGGTACATTGGAATTCAAGAGCTTCTTTGCCGAGCTTTTTGAAAAGCTTTTCGGTTGAGGCAGGCATGAAAAAGCAAGGCATGATAAAACGATTTTTGAAGCGCAACCGGCGGCTTGCGTTAAGGCTTTCCGCCGCCGCTGCGGCGCTTTTGATACTGGCAGTCTGCACTGCTGCTGTCGCCGCGAACGGCACGCTTCGCTATGGAGACAGCGGCAGCGACGTGCTGAAAATGCAGAAGCGCTTAAAGCAATGGGGCTATTATACCGGCTCGCTCGACGGCGTGTTCGGCAGCAAGACGCTGACGGCTGTCAAGCTGTTTCAAAAGAAAA
>CALEPU010000029.1 GCA_937913075.1 uncultured Clostridia bacterium | reverse complement strand
GAGATCTACACTCTTTCCCTACACGACGCTCTTCCGATCTACGGCGGCATGAGTGATAATTCGTTCGACTGGAATATCAAGTATGCACCTGTCATACCCAATGGCACAGGCAAGGCCTACAACCCCGATACCAGCTTCGCATCCGGTCTGAACTTCTGGTGGAAGGCCAATGCGATGGGTACGGAGAACGGCTCAGCGATAGATCTCAGCAATGAATCCGTGAAGAGGGCTTCTATCGGCAAGGTCTACTACGTCAAGATGGTTCGTCAGGATTACTTGGCTATCAAGTTCAACTATATCTACAACAAGGATACTGAGAAGATATCCAAGATCTATGCCGTAACGGTAATCGACGACAAGAACTACAGCTCTGTCGGCTTCACTGCGACTCCGCTGACGACTGAGGACTACACCGCATCGCTCGTTTCCTCGCTCACCTTCACCAATAGCTCCCAGGAGAATGCCTCTACTACCATCAGACCCGAGAACTTCTCGCCCGTTGTGCGCGGCGTCATCGGTTACGCCAAGCTCGGTCTGTTGCTCGGAGAAGACGGGTTTATAGCGCCGATAGCGATCGGAGACGCTATCACCGTAACTCCTTACTGGATCACACCCGATGGAATTACGGTCTACGGCAGCGAGCGTACCTTCTGGTGCACCGAGGGTACCGTCAGCACGCTGAACTCGGATAAGTAACTATCACCGATCACTCGGAGGCTTGGTGAAATCTCCAAGCCTCCGGGATGACTGTTCATTGGAGGTCGATACTAAATGAAAAAGAGGATTTCGCTAATCGCTTTCCTGCTGGTGCTGGCGCTTTTGCTTTCCTTCACTGCCTGCCGAGGCAAGGATACGGGGGAGAGCCAGAACCCGACAGCACAGCCCGCTGACGCTGCCTCTGCAACCGAAGACGCCCAATCCGGCGTTGACGGGACCGATGCAGCAGATGTCGGCACGACGGAACTGCCCGGTGATACCGATGATGACGGAACCGAAGACGGCGAAGATGAAGAGTTCACTGAGTTGGATTCTGAGGATGACGTTATCATCGAGATCGGTGATGACGACGCCTCCGGTAGCTTTTGATGTAAGAAAGGAGATTTGAACGATGCATTATATGTATGAGAGCGATTATATTTATTTGCTGCAGATACTACAAGAATATGATTCTGCTAACAGCCCCACTACTAACAATGCACAAACATTTGCAAGCTATTTCCAGCAGGATGGAAGCTACTACGGCTGTGCAAATTATGATGGATATTTGCAATTTCTTGCAGGGATATTTCAAGATGGTGAATACGGTGCATTCGATACATGGTCTTATATCGGCAACCTGAAGTCTGCAAACATTCCCGGTGTTAACTGATATAACAGCAAATTTTGCGGATCGTCAACGACGGCGGTCCGCTTCTTAAATTGGAGGCGGCATGAAAGGCGGGGGAGAGGTATACAGGCTCACTTTGGCGGGGGTAACTATCGACTGCCGCTTTGAGTTTGCGGACACCCCTCGCTGCTTCGGCGGATACGTCAGCGGACCTTATCCCGAAGGGGAGTGCGCCGTTGCTCTCAGCGAAGCATGCCGCAGGGGATTCTTAGAGGAGAACGCCTTTAACGAGTACAGCACTTTTGCCTTGGCGGTATCAGACAGGCTTTTGACGCAGGGACGATGTGTTATGCACGCGGCGGCTTTCCGCTTTCGAAACAGGGCGTATCTCATCTGCGCACCGTCCGGAGTGGGTAAATCCACGCAGATGAAAACGCTGACGGAGCTTTATCCGGGCGAGTTCTCCGTAATATCGGGTGACAGACCCGTGCTTGAAGCAACGGAGAACGGTATTATCGTTCACCCCTCGCCTTGGAACGGCAAAGAGGGCTGGTGCGGAGCCGGGAAGGCGAAGCTTGCGGCGATCATCCTATTAAAGCGCGGTGAACAAAGCGACTTACAAATGCTGAAGCCGCGAAGCTGTGCCGCAAGGATCTACTCCTCGATATTCAACAGCGCTGAGGACGAGGAGAGCATCCGCCGCACTGCCGCATTTGCGGAGCTGCTCTTGAAGCAGACGCCCGTTTGGGAATTTATAAACGGCGGCGTGCCGAATTCGACAAGATTGTTGTATGAAAAGGTGCTGAGGGAGGCGGAGGACTATGGAGTATAAGCCGCGCGAGGGCATAGTGCGAGTGATGGTATGCGGAGTAAGCCTCCTTGTGCCGACAAGGCGCGCCTCCGAGGAATGCCCGAATATTGCTACCCTCTCGATGCTTGAAGATATGTTTTGGTTCCAGCTTGCCAAGGGCAGGAGCATGGAGGAAATATGCACCTTCTATTCAAAAATGAGCTTTAAGCCCATTGACGACGCCCGCCCCGCAGTAGAGGGCTTCTTCGAGCGTCTTTATGAGAAGGGCTTTGTAGTTGCGGCGGAGGGTCAGTGATGGAGCGCGTCGAGGCGGCACTGCTGAAAGCAGTGAGCTTTGCATTAAAGGGCGAGCAAATGAAGGACGATCCATGTCTTGATGAGAAGGAATGGATCGCTCTTTTGCGTCTTGCGGCGGAGCAGGAGATACTTCCTCTTGTGTACGAGTCCGTAATGAGCTGCGAGAGCTTTCTGAAAATCGATAAGACGGTCAGGCGGGAATACCGCGACAAAGCCGTGGCGCTCGCCGCAAGGCAGTGCGTGCAGACGAACGAGTTTCTGACGCTTATGCTGCGTTTGCAGGAAAGTGGCTTTTGCCCCACTGTGCTCAAAGGCATAGTCGTGAGGAGGCTTTATCCCAAGCCTATGCTCCGTCCTTCGGTCGATGAGGACCTCATCGTACTGCCAGAGGAGGCGAAACCCGTCCACGACCTGCTGATAGGGGAAGGGCTGACTTGCGATTATACCGATGCGCGTGTGGATGGGAGCGACGACCTGAGCTACCACCGCATAGGGTCGCCGACTTATATAGAACTGCATACGGCGTTCTTTCCCAAGGATTCCTTGGCTTACGGCGACTGCAACGCTCCGTTTGAGGGAGCGTTGGAGCGCTGTGCTGAGATAACCTGCGAGGACGTGAGCCTGCGTACGCTTGAACCGACCGACCATTTGCTTTATCTTATGCTTCATGCTTACAAGCACTTCCTGCACAGCGGGATGGGGCTAAGGCACGTTTGCGACATAGGGCTCTTTGCCGCAAACGAGCATACCGACGCCGCAAGGGTCAGGACGGTCTGCGATACTCTGGGGCTTTCGCGCCTTTTCGCCGCAGTGTTCGAGGTGGGGCGCAGGTATCTCGGACTTGCCGGTTACCCTGCGTTCTGCGACGTTGAAGCGGACCCCGAGCCGCTGCTTAACGATATGCTCTCAGGCGGGCTTTACGGCACCGCCGATATTGACCGCGCACATTCGAGCACTATCACCTTGGAAGCCGTCTCCTCGCAAAAGAGCGGCAGAGAGCGCCGAGGTCTGCTGCACACGGCGTTTCCGCCGAGGAAGGCGCTTGAAAAGGACTATCCTACGCTGAAAAAACACCCGTATATGCTGCCGTTCGTGTGGGCTCGCCGCCTTTGGGTCTACCTCACCGATAGGAAGTTTGGTCCCGTCGATCCCGCGAAGAGCATAAGGATAGGCAATGAGAGAATTGAACTCATGAAAAAATACGGCTTGCTTGAAAAAGGCAGATCCAATGATTGATATAATGGCCTACGTTAAGGATAATACGCCCCTTAACGCAAGCGGTTATTATTATGAGTTCAAGCCGATCGCAGCTTTGCAAGCTCCGAAAACAGTTGAATTTCATATAGGATAGTTGTATAATACTCTCGGGATGAAATATCATGGCGGAAAACAAGATGATCAGGCGTTCTTCGGCGCTTTGCATACCCTGCGTGAAAAGCGCAGGGACGGCAGCTTCGGCGAGGTACTCGACGACTGGCGCTGGATATTCGGCTATACCAAGCGCCACAAGCTTGCCGTGGTATTCTACACAGTGCTCGGCGTGCTTTCGACCACCTTCGGGCTTATCGCATCCTTAGCCGGCAAGTACCTCATTGATATCATCACGGGATATGAGACCTCGAAGCTTGGCGTGCTGATAGCAATAATGTTGGGCAGCGCCGCGTTCAGCCTGACCTTCTCAAACCTTATCAGCCGCTTATCCACAAAGATAGGCATCGACATCAACAACGATATCCAGGCCGATATTTTCGACCAGATAATCGACGTCGATTGGAAGGCGATAAGTGATTTTTCCAGCGGCGATATGCTCAACCGCTTCAATAACGACGTTAACACCGTCAGCAAGAACGCGATAAGCTGGCTTCCGTCCATAATAATCGCGATCTACAACTTTGTTGCGACCTTCGTGGTTATATGGTCTTATAACAGGACAATGGCCCTTCTTGCGTTTGCGAGCGCACCTATACTTTTGCTCATGAGCAGGTATTTCATCAGCAAGCAGCGCGAATACTCCAGAAAAGTCAAGGAGACGGGCAGCAAGATGATGGGCTTCGAGGTGGAGACCTTCTACAACTTCGATACCATCAAGTCCTTCGGCATAATGGGCGGCTACGGGCAGAAGCTGCGCACATGGCAGCAGAAGCTCAAAGGCATAAGCCTTGAATACAATCTCTTCGTCATCAAGACAAACGTCTTTATGTCGGTGCTTGGGCTAATCGTTCAGTACGCAGCCTTTGGCTACTGCCTCTTTCTTATGTGGGGGCACCGGATAACCTTCGGCACCATGACGCTCTTTTTGGAGCAGCGCACGAGGCTCTCAAACGCGTTCACGAACGTGGTAGGTATAATACCGAACTTCTTGACAAGCTCGGTATCAGCTCACCGCATACGTGAGCTTATCGAGCTGCCGAGGGAGAAGCACATCAAAGAGAGCGAACAGCTCGCCGCCTGTGCCGACGGAGGATTTGAGGTGCTGCTCGACAACGTCGATTTTGGCTATGTTGAGGATGAGACGGTCATCAAGGACTCTTCCTTCCGAGCCGGTTCCGGCGAAATAGTTGCGCTTGTAGGTCCCTCGGGCGAGGGAAAAACG
This sequence comes from uncultured Clostridia bacterium, assembly GCA_937913075.1. Taxonomy (GTDB): domain Bacteria; phylum Bacillota; class Clostridia; order Christensenellales; family CAG-138; genus UBA3857. The sequence goes on along the minus strand of CALEPU010000029.1, from coordinate 13,687 downwards.
ACGATGATCCGCCTGATACTCGGGCTCATACATCCCAGTTCGGGTTCCGCATATCTGCGCGCGGCAGACGGGACGGAGGTAGAGATGAACGCCGACAGCAGGTACCTCTTCTCATACGTTCCTCAGGGCAACACCGTGCTTTCCGGCACTATTGCCGAGAATATGCGCATGGTGCGCGAGGACGCGACGGACGAACAGATAACGGAGGCGCTGCGGGCAGCCTGCGCGCTGGAATTCGTCGAAAAGCTGCCCGAGGGCATAAACAGCCGAGTGGGCGAGAGGGGCAAGGGCTTTTCAGAGGGTCAGGCGCAAAGGCTTTCCATCGCAAGGGCGATACTGCGCGACGCGCCGATACTCCTGCTTGACGAGGCGACCTCGGCACTCGACGTTGCCACCGAGCGGCAGGTGTTGAAGAACATAATCGGCAGCGCTCCAAACAAGACCTGCATCGTTACCACGCACAGACCTACGGTGCTCAGCCTTTGCAAGCGCGTTTACGTGGTCAAAGACGGGAGCGTAAGGGAGGCGGACGCTGAGGAGTGCTCCCTTATGGCAATGGATTTTTAAGGTGAGGGCATGACGGATATACACTCGCACATACTGCCGTGTGTCGACGACGGCTCGGGGAGCATGGAGGAGTCCCTGCTCATGCTGAAAGCGGCTGCCGAATGCGGCGCCGACGTTATCGCGGCGACCCCTCATTTCGACAGCGGCAAGGAATATCCCGGCGCCTATTTCGAGACGCTTGCCGATAAGCTTTCAAGCCTCAGGCAAGAGACCGCATTCCGTCACATTCGCCTTGCGATCGTCCGCGGCATGGAGATAATGGCTTCCGAACGTCTGCCGGAGCTTCTTGCGGAAGGACTTTTGTGGACGCTCGGCGGTACGGATTATTTTCTCGTTGAGTTCGCCTCGGACGACGATCCCGACAGATGCAGCCGCATACTTCGGCGCTGCAAGCAGCGAGGGTTTTTGCCCATAATAGCGCATCCCGAGCGATACAGGTTCGTGAGAAGAGCTCCGCAGATTGCCTACGAATGGTGCAGGTCGGGCTATGGGCTCCAAATAAACAAGGGCAGCCTGCTCGGGCGCTTCGGCGAGGGCGCGAGGGACGTCGCACTCAGGCTGATAAGCCACGGACTTGCCGCCTGCGTAGCCAGCGACGCTCACGGCGCATACAGGCGCACGACCGATATGCGGGAGGTCAGAACGCTTCTGAACGAGGAGTTCGGCGAGGATCATGCCGATCTGCTGCTTGAACGCAATCCCGACAGGATACTTGCAGGAAAAGAGCTTCGAGGCTTTGAGCCTTATCCGTTTATATAAGCTTTCCGAAAGGAGACAGTTGCTTTTTATATGATGAAGAAACTGCGCATCGCAATACTGGCGTTCTTCCTTGTCGTGTCGGCAGTGTTCACATATACCTTTGTTAACCGCCGCATGACGGTGGATTATAACGCGCCCGTTATAAACATCGGCGAGAGCGTGCTCACGGTCAGCGTGGAGGCAGGCGAGGAAGAGCTTTTGAGCGGCATGACCGCGCATGATAATCTCGACGGCGACGTCACCGATACGCTTGTTGTTATCTCAAAATCCAAATTCATCTCCAAGGGCAGGCTGCACGTCAACTATGCAGCATTCGACAGCAACAAGAACATCGGCACTGCGACGCGTGACGTCATATATGAGGACTACTATTCCCCCAGGTTCCACCTTTATGAGCCCCTTCGTTATGCCGCCGGCACAACGGGCAACGACTACCTTGAGCATATTACTGCCGAGGATTGCCTTGACGGCAACATAACTCAGCAGATAAAGATAAGCTTCGGCAAGACAACCACCGCCAGCAGCGAGTCGACGGTACAGCACATTATAGTGCAGGTCACCAATAGCTGCGGCGATACCTCCACGTTAGAGCTTGTTGCCAGCATGGAGGATTACCTGCTTTACAGCCAGCAGGCGCCTGCCTTGAAGGAATACATAGCATATATGCCGCAGGGCGGGACGATAGACCTTAGGTCCTACATAGTCGGCGTATGGGCGGCAGGCTACGTCAGGAGCTTCGACGACACTAAGTTCACCGCCGCAAACGTTTTCGTTGACGAAAACGGGCTCGATCGCAGCACTCCGGGCGTCTACAACGTGATTTTCAAGCTCCGGACTGCTGACGGGGAGGAGCTCGGCTCCGCCACTCTGATAGTGATAGTGGAGGATTGAGCATGGAAAAGAAAGAAGCAACGGGCGCTATACTTGAAGGCATCAACGTATACAGCATACTGCGTGATTTGGCGCGCAATCTTTGGGCTATCGCCCTTGGAGCCATCGCAGTGGGCTTTATTATGAATATGATAATGCACGCCAGGGTGGAAAATTCGTACACCACCAAAGCGACCTTTGTCGTTACCTCGAGGACATCCGGCAGCTATGCTTACAATAACCTAACCTCAGCCTCAACGATAGCGACAAGCCTTTCCAACGTGCTCAACAGCAATCTTTTAAAGACTAAGGTCTGCGAGGATCTCGGCGTTGACAGCTTCAACGCAAGCATGTCCGCCAACGTAATAACCGATACCAACCTGATGATGCTAAGCGTCACGAGCGATACTCCTTGGAACACCTACCGAATAACCAAATCAGTCATGAAAAACATGGAGTTGCTTACACAGCACGTTTCGAGCGATATGATGATGGAGATCCTTCAGGAGCCCTCCATACCTACAAGCTCAAATTCACTCTCGTCCATCAGGAGGCAGACGGTAAAGGCGACTGTTTATGGCGCTATCGCGTTTACGGCACTGTTCGTGTTCCTCTCCTATAAAAAGGATACCGTCAAGGGCGAGGCAGACCTTGAGGAAAAGCTTGACGCCGAATGCCTCGGCGAGCTCTACTCCTATACCACGGGGCTCTCCATTCCGTTCGTCAAAAAAAATAAGAAGAATAACAAGCTGCTCATAACCGAGGTCACGGCCGGCTTCGAGTTTGTCGAGCGATTTAAAAAGATAGCCGCGCGCATAGCGACCGAGGCTGACAAGAAGGAAGCAAAGGTCATCCTCGTCACAAGCGTAATGGAGCATGAAGGCAAGACGACCATTGCTTCAAACGTAGGTCTCGCCCTCGCGCGCAAGTCCGACAGGGTGCTGCTGGTTGACGGCGATATGCGCAGGTCCACTATGACAGAGCTCTTTATGGAGGAGGGCAAAAAGCCCGAACGCTCCATTATGGATGTTATCGAGGGCAGATGCGAGCTCGATGAAGCGATCGTTTACGACCGTAAACGCAAGGTGCATTTGCTTCTTAATGCAAAGTCGGTTTCCAACTCCACCGACCTTGTTTCCTCCGAGGCTATGGAGAAGCTTGTTTCACAGGCGCGGGAGAGCTTCGATTACGTCATAATAGACACTCCGCCCATGTCCCTGATGGCTGATGCGGAGGTAATAGCAGACCTTTCCGATCTTTCGGTGCTTGCCGTCAAGTACGATTTCGTTTCGGCAAGGGATATAAATGACGCGATAGACCTTATGAGGAGCTGCCGTGCGCATTTTGCCGGATGCGTGCTCAACGGCGTCCGCAGTCTGCCGGGCGAGCGCAGGACGGTAGTCGGCTACGGCCGATATTCCAAGTATGGAAAGTACGGACGCTACGGGCGCTATGGCAAGTACGGTAAGTACGGCAAATACGGCTCCTATGGCTCGTATGGCTCTTACGGCTCCTATGGCGCATATGGCGCCTATGGAGCATACGGCGTGTACGGTCATTACGGACAGAATGACGACGAGATAGATGAGACGGAGGCTTCCGAAGAATGAGCGAAGCAACTATGAACGAGTCTGTATCGAATAACGAGCAGGAGCTTGAAACGATAGACATAAGGGCTTTCGTGATGGATTTCCTCCACAGCTTCAAGAGGATGTGGTGGATCGTTTTGCTCGTCATTGCCGTCGCGATGCTGTTCATGTATTTCCGCGTTAGGAGGAGCTATTCTCCCTCTTATGTCGCGGAGGCTACCGTTTCGGTCGAGCTCGTCAACGGCGGCTCCTACGCCAACCGCAATACTGCGGAGCAGATGGGTATTATTTTCCCCTACATACTCAACAGCGGCGTGCTTTCAGACATCATCGCCGAGGATTTAAATACCTCCGGCGTTCCGGGCGCCATCCGAGCCAGTTGCATAAAGGGCACCAACCTGCTGACTATAACGGTCAGCGGATGGGATCCGGAGCTTTCCTACAAGGTGCTGCAATCGGTGCTTAAAAACTATCCGGAGGTCGCGCAGTATGTTGTCGGGCAGACAAAGCTGACCGTCATCGACGACAGGGGAATCCCCAAGGATACCGGCAGGACGCAGGTCTTCCGCGGCTCTCTGCGCAAGGGCGCTATAATAGGCGCCGTTATAGGCTTTGCTTTGGTGGCGCTTCGCTCTCTGGTGTTCCGCACTATCCGCAGCGAAGAGGAGCTTCGTGACTACGTCAATGTTCCCGCTCTCGGCACGCTTCCTCTCTGCAAAAAGAAGGAGCGCAGGAACAGCACCCGAGGCGATATCAACATTCTCTTTGACAGCAACCGCGACGAATATATCGAGGCGATGCGCCTGATAAGGACCCGTATCGAGCGCGATCTCGGCGTGGGCAAGGTGCTCATGATCACAAGCTCCGTTGCGGGCGAGGGCAAATCCACCGTCGCGGCAAACCTTGCCGCATCTATGTCGCTCAAGGGCATGAAGGTCGTCCTCGTTGATTGCGACCTTAGAAATCCCTCCGTCGGCAGGGTATTCAATGTTCCCGGCAGCTTTCCCGGGCTCGGCGCAGTGCTCAAAGGCGAAGCCGAGCTTAGCGATACGCTTGTAGAGGTACATAAGAACGGTGAGCCCACGGGCCTCACGCTCCTTCCCGGCGCCGAGAAGGCGACCCGCAAGATAGAAAGCCTGGGCAGCGATTCCATGGGCAGGCTCCTTGAAGAGCTGAGGCAGCACTACGATATGGTCGTTATTGATACGCCGCCCTCCGCCGTGCTGGTCGACGCCATGATGCTTGTCAGACACGTGGACGGCGTTGCATATGTCGTTATGAACGATTACGCCCGCCGCCGCTATATAGTAAACGGTATTGAGGAGCTTGCGGCGACCGGCGTTCCGATCACGGGCTTCATAATCAACGGCGGTAAAACGAGCACAGGCAGGTATGGCTATTACGGGCGCTATGGGCGCTACGGTTATGGAAGCAGGTACGGCTATTACGGCTACGGCAGCGAAAAGCAAAGCAAGCATTCCGACCGCGGCTGATAAAACGTTTTTGCGTTTGGGGGTCAACAGAATGGCAGCAGATGCACAGGGCATGCTGAAAAAACCGGCGTATCAGGGGTTTTATTGCCGTGTAATAAAGCGCGCGGTCGATATATTCATCTCCGCAATAGGGCTCGTTATCCTTTCGCCCCTGATGCTTCCGGCGGCGTTGCTCGTCAGGCTGTCTTCACCCGGTCCCGCCGTCTTTAAACAGAAGAGGATAGGCAGGGGAGCCAAGGAGTTTACCATCTTTAAATTCCGTACAATGCGCCTCAACAGCGAGCATACGGGCTCGGGCGTTTACAGCGACGACAAGGATCCCCGTATGACGGGCATTGGCAGGCTCCTGCGAAAGACCTCAATAGACGAGCTGCCGCAGCTTGTCAATATCCTCAAAGGCGATATGTCCCTCATAGGACCGAGACCGCCGCTCACCTATCACCCTTGGCCTGTTTCGGAGTATACGGCGGAGCAGCTTCGTATGTTCGAGGTTCGCCCGGGCATAACGGGCTGGGCGCAGACCCACGGACGCAAGGACGTGGAGTGGCACAAACGCATCGAATTGAACGTCTGGTACGTGGATCATGTTTCCTTACGGCTGGACTTAAAAATATTCTTCGTTACCATCGGCAAGGTTTTTACCAATGCCGGCAACGAAAACAAGGGCGCCACAGTTGTCACCGATAATGATCGGCGGAGCAGTTGAGCTCCGCAGTAGGAGGCAGATATGCTGAAGCTCATGTACATCACCAACCGACCTGAGATCGCGCAGATCGCGGAGTCTGCGGGTGTGGACCGTATTTTCGTCGATATGGAATTTATCGGCAAGGATGCAAGGCAGAAGGGACTCGATACAGTCAAGTCCCATCACACAGCCGCGGACGCTGCCGCCGTAAAGCAGGCAGTAGCTTCCGCGCAGGTGCTCGTCCGGGTCAACCCGATACACGAGGCGCTGCCTCAATATTTCTCCTCAGAGGATGAGATCAACGCCGTAACAGACGCAGGCGCGGATATAATAATGCTGCCCTACTTCAAAACGGTGGAGGAGGTAAAAGCCTTCATCGGGCTTGTCCGCGGCAGAGCAAAGACCATGCTGCTTATCGAAACGCCCGAGGCCGTCGAGCATGTGGACGAGATACTGGAGATCCCCGGTATAGACGAGGTACATATAGGCCTCAACGATCTTTCCATAGGCTACGGAAAGAAATTCATGTTCGAGCTGCTTGCGGACGGCACGGTCGAAAGGCTCAGCTTTAAGTTCCGCAAGAAGAACATACCCTTCGGCTTCGGCGGCGTAGCCTCGGTAGGCAACGGTATGCTCCCCTCGGAGTACATCATCAAGGAGCATTACAGGCTCGGCTCCGGCTGCGTTATACTGTCAAGGAGCTTCTGCGACGTTTCAAAGCTCAACCATATCGGCATGATAAACGCCACGTTCATTCGCGGCGTCCGCGAGATAAGGGAGCTTGAAAGGGAGTGCGAAAAGCACAGCTCCTTCTTCTTCGATAACGAAAGGGAGCTCGTGCGCCTCGTGAATAATATCATTAAAGGAGCCGAGACATGAACCTGCTGGTAACCGGCGCGTGGACGGACGCAAAGGCTCATTTTGAAGAGCTTGCCGCGATGGGCCATTCGATCGCCTTTTTGCAGCAGGAGAAGGATGAGCTGCCCTGCGATCCCGTTTGGGTCGAGGGCGTGATATGCAACGGCCTCTTCCTGCATCACCCCATTGGGCTGTTCCCAAACCTGCGGTTCATACAGCTCACCAGCGCAGGCTTTGACAGGGTTGATATGGACTGCGTCCGCGCCCATGGGATAGAGATACGAGGCGCCAGAGGCGTTTACAGCATCCCGATGGCGGAGTTCGCCGTTGCAGGTGTGCTCCAACTCTATAAGCAGGCGCGGTTCTTTTACGATAATCAGCGCGCAGGATTATGGGAAAAGCACCGCGGCCTTTTGGAGCTTTTCGGAAAGACCGTCACCGTCGTCGGCTGCGGCAGCGTCGGTACCGAGTGCGCAAAACGCTTTGCCGCCTTCGGCTGCAGAGTCCGCGGCGTCGATATCCTCCCAAGGGAGGACGCGGCATATGCTTCCATGCTCCCGCTTTCGGAGCTTGACGGGCTTCTTCCCGAAACGGACGTCCTCGTCCTTACCGTCCCGCTGACAAAGGATACCGAGCTTCTCATCGACGGCCGCCGCCTCGGCCTGCTCAAAAGCTCCGCCGTGGTCGTCAATATTTCAAGAGGCAAGGTCCTCGACGAGACCTCCCTCGCTGAACGCCTCGAAAACGGCTCCCTCCGCGGCGCCGTACTCGACGTCTTCGAGGAAGAACCCCTCCCGGAAGCAAACCCCCTCTGGAAGCTCGAAAACGTTATCCTCACCCCGCATAACAGCTTCGTAGGCGAAGGGAACGGGGGGAGGCTGGCGGAGGTCATATTGTCCGCACTCGTGAGTTTTTCGCATAAATAATGAAAGGGGCTTTTAGATGAATACAGACCTTAAAGCACAACTTGACAATAATACTGAATTGCAGAAGCATCTTTTTGAAAAGGGCTTCCTCATCACCGATGCCGAGGTTGGGGACTTGGATGCTTATCCGTTTTACGGTAACTGGAAGGAGTGCCGTGTTGGCAGCTATTCTGTACTGGTTTACCGCACTGCGCCCATATACGTTTACGGCGATGCGGATAAACAGTTTTTTTTAATAGGACATGCCTATGATCCTTTTACTATGGATGCCGATGAGGAGCACATTTTAAGGTCGATAGCCGAAAGGTCAAACGCCAAGCTCGATTGGGATGCAGTAAACGAACTGACCGGCATATTTGCAATGGGCGTCATATCCGGCGACAAGATATCATTCTGGCTCGACGCTTCCGGTATGCAGTATGCCTGCTACGGAACTGTGCGCGGCAAAAGGTATTTTTCATCCCATATGCAGCTGATCGGGGATGTCTGTGATCTGCAAATGGATGAGTATGTTAACAGACTGATCAATTATAAATGGTATCATTATATGATGGGCAATTATATGCCCGGAGATATCACCTGCTTCAAAGAGCTGAAGCGTGTTGTCCCCAACACAGCCGTGCATTTTGACGGAGCGAGCTTCCATGTCGAACGCATTTATCCTTCGCGTGAGATCAAAATGTGCAGTTCTGATGCAGAGTATATGGAGGTAATTTCAGAGGCCTGCCGTATCATGCAGAACACGATGGCTTTGATTCCCCAAAAATGGAAACGTCCGGCGATATCCCTAACCGGCGGTATCGACAGCAATACGACTTTTGCTGCTGCAAACGGAATTTATGACAGGTACTCTACGTTCAGCTACATTTCAATGTATCGTGAATCGGTAGATGCCGAGAAGGCTGCTCAGATCAGCGCGAAGTTCAATGTGCCGCATCGGGCCTATCAAATACCTGCTAAGAATGAGGACATTCCCAAATTCAATCTGTATCGTGCGATTTTGATCCATAACGACGGAGACATAGGCTCTTTTTCCGACAGCGATCTGCGAAAGAAGATCACACTGATGCGTACGGATGTATGCGACGTCGAGGTGAAATCCTGGATATCGGAGACCATACGCGCTTATGCATACAAGTATTTTGGCAAAAAGCGCTTCCGTAAGTCGCTGACTCCAAGGAACTATACCTCGCTCTATAAGATTTTCCTTGCAAACAGAAGGCTTGCAAAAGATACCGATAGGCGTTTTGCCGAGTACCTGAGCAATACTGAACTCAAAAACCATCTGTTTAATTATGATGAAACCGACATATTCGTTTGGGAGATGATGCATGGCGGCAAGTGCGGTTTGGACATTGGGGTCATGAAATCGTGTTTTGATATCACGATCCCGTATAATAACAGAAAGCTGCTCGATCTGCTGCTTAGGGTGCCCTTAGAGTACCGCATCTCCGATCAGCTTCATCTGGATATGAAAAAGCAGATGAATAAAGAGCTGTACGACATGAACATTCGTGTCGTGAATTTGAACGAGACCAAGCTTCGGAAGAAACTGATCGGCATGTATTATTCGATAAACTCATTCCTTCCGTATTAATGGCGAAATATGAAGATTCTCTACACCGCAACCGTATTATCGCACATCTGTCAGTTCCACCTGCCGCACATGAAGATGCTGCGGGAGCAGGGCTGGGAGGTGCACGTCGCCGCGCATGACAATCTGGCGGTCAAGAACGGCTTGCAGCTCAAACACTGCGACAGGTTCATCGAGATACCGTTCGACCGTTCGCCGAAAAGCCCGAGCAATGTTACGGCTTACAGGCAGTTAAAGCGGCTGCTGGCGGAGGAGCATTACGACGTGATTCTCTGCAACACGCCAATGGGCGGCATTGTGACGAGACTTGCCGCGAAGAAAACTCGAAAGCTTGGGACGAAGGTCATTTACATGGCGCATGGCTTCCACTTTTACAAGGGTTCGTCGAAGAAAAGCTGGATGGTGTTTTATCCCATTGAGAGGCATATGGCGAAGTACTGCGACATGCTGATCACGATAAACGAGGAGGACTACGCTCTTGCGCGGGAGCGCTTCGGCACCAGAACCAAGGTCGCGCACATACACGGCGTGGGCGTCGACGAGCAGCGCTACAAACCCGCATCCCCCGAGGAGCAGATCAAAATGCGCGAGGAAGAGGGCTTGACGGAGGACGACTTCGTCATACTCTGCACGGGCGAGCTGAATGAGAACAAGAACCAGAGCACGCTCATCCGTGCCGCAGCAGAGCTTAACGGCAGCATTCCGAACCTCAAATTGCTGCTTGCCGGCAATGGTCCAAAGGAGCAGGAGCTGCGCGAGCTGATATCATCCCTCGGACTTGAAGGGTGCGTCAAGCTTCTTGGCTATCGCACCGACCTCGAGCGCGTTACCCCCGCGGTGGACGTCGTCGTATCTTGCAGCCACAGAGAGGGCATGCCCCTCAATATAATCGAGGCGATGCTCTGTAAAAAGCCCGTCGTCGCTTCCCATAACCGAGGTCATGACGAGCTGGTGGAGGATGGTGTGACTGGCTGTCTCATCGCTCCCGACAACGTCGAAGGCTTTGTCGAGGAGATAAAGTTGCTTGCTTCCCGACGCGGCATGCGCAGTGACTACGGAGAACGCGCCTTATCACGAGCGCAGTCGTATTCCGTTAGGGAAGTAAAAAACGAGTTACTGGGGCTGATCCGGAAGCAGGCGGAGAAAGAAAACTGAAGAGACAGGATTTGTTGGCTGTGATGATTCAAGACGTTAAACTCGAAGACATATGGAATGTCGAGCTGGAGATACTTGACGAGATCGACCGTGTTTGCACGGAGAACGGTCTCAAGTATTCGCTTGCTTACGGCACCCTGCTTGGTGCGGTCCGCAACAAAGGGTTTATTCCTTGGGATGATGACATTGATATCATGATGCCAAGAGAGGATTATGATCGTCTTCGTGAGATATGGAGCGAGAAGGCCAAGAAGGAGTTCCTCTTTCAGGACGACACGTTGTTTGATGACCTTATGAACAATTTTGGTAAGGTGAGGAAGGACCACACTACCTTTTTGCAGTTTGAAAGTGAACGGACTTGCAGCTACCATACGGGATTCTTCGTTGATATTTTTGCTTGTGATCGTTTGGCTCCAAAGGGTATTAGAAGGGAACTCCAACGTACTGGGTTTGCATTCAGCCTTCTATATAACAGAGGTTACACAAGCGGAGCTAAGGGAATAAGGGGTCTTGCGGAAAGAGTTTTCCTCGGTTTGATACCAAAGCGTAAGTACAGACGTGTATGCAATGCTCTCGGAAGATGGAGCAGAAGGTGGAATAACGACAGTACTGCGCAGTATGTATTTCCAAATGATCAAACAAGCTTAACGAGATACTATCCGGCAGATTTGTTCGCAAGCTTGATTCGCCTCCCTTTTCAGGGGAAAGAGTATTTGGCGTTCAAGGAGTATGATAAGATACTTAGGCTGCGATATGGGGATTACATGCAACTCCCCCAGGAAGAAGAACGGGTCTGGCGGCATCATCCTATAATCGTTGATTTTGAGAAGAACTATGGAGAACTGGAGCTCTGATATGACAGTTGCAATAATAATAGCCGGAGGATCCGGAAAAAGAATGGGACAGGATATCCCTAAACAGTTTCTTAATGTATATGATAAGCCGGTTCTGATGTACACCATGGAGGGCTTTCAGAAACACCGCGAAATCGACGCCATTGAGGTAGTTTGTATTGATGGATGGCATGACGTGGTTTGGGCTTATGCAAAGCAGCTTGGCATCAACAAGCTCAAATGGATAGTGAGCGGCGGGGAATCCGGGCAGGAGTCCATTCGCAACGGAGTTAATAATCTTAAAGGGATTTGTTCGGATAGCGATGTGATCATTATTCATGATGGAATTAGACCGCTTGTCGATGATACAGTTGTAACTGACGTAATAGAAAAGTGTCGGCTTTATGGTAACGGCGTTACGTCTCTCCCTTATAACGAGCAGATCTTTGTTGTCGATCCGAATAATGCAGTATCTACAACACAGTATATCCCGCGCGAGACATTACGCAGGGTTTCTACGCCGCAAGCTTACCGCTTTGACAAGCTTTGCTGGGCGTACGATAAGGCTTTTCGGGAGGGGATAGGTATCTACGGGTCGTCCTATACCAATACAATGATGGTAGAGCTAGGCGAACGCCTTTACTTTGCTGCCGGCTCAGATAAAAACATTAAGCTGACAACAGTGGATGATTTAGAAATGTTCAAGGCTCATTTGAAGTTGGGCAAAGACGATTGGATAAAGTGATGGGTATGGATATTTTGGAATGTGCTGAATACATTGAGGACCTTCGAAGTGTGATCGATCAGGATATTGATTGGGAGCGATTACGAGGGAAAACAGTGATGATTTCTGGTTCAACGGGAATGATCGGGAAATTCCTTATCGATGTTCTGATGCTGCTAAACCGAGAAGTAAATCTGCAATGCAAAGTATATGCGCTGGGGAGGGACGATTTAAAAGCACAATCACGCTTCAAAAACTACTGGGAACACCCGCTTTTCGTGTTTTGCAAGTGCGATATAACAAGTGCTATCGTTTGCTGCTTAGAGCATGTCGATTTTGTCTTGCATCTTGCCAGCAACACCCATCCGTTTGCATATTCAACTGATCCAATTGGCACTGTGACTTCTAATGTAATGGGGACGTTCCAGCTTTTAGAGTTCGCAGCAAAACACAATGCTGAGAGGTTTTTGTTCGCTTCCTCTGTGGAGATTTATGGTGAGAATCGTAACGATACAGTCTTTTTCAAGGAGGACTACTGCGGTTACATAAACTGCAATACTCTCCGTGCCGGTTATCCGGAGAGCAAACGTGCAGGGGAAGCGCTTTGCCAGGCATATATTAAGCAGAAAGGACTGGATGCTGTTATCCCGAGACTTTCACGAGTTTACGGTCCCACTTTGTTGGAGACGGATACGAAGGCTCTGTCGCAGTTTTTGCATAAGGGGATCGCAGGAGAGGACATAGTGTTAAAGAGCGAGGGGAAACAGTTCTTTTCATATAGCTATGTCGCAGATGCTGTTTCCGGGCTTCTATGGTGCTTGCTCTACGGAAAGTGCGGCGAGGCATATAATATTTCCAATGCCGAATCCGACATTACACTGCGCGATTTGGCTCAATTAATTGCAGAAAAGTGTGGTACAAAAGTCGTGTTCGATTCGCCGGATGAAGTCGAGCGTCAAGGCTACTCTAAAGCCAATCTGGCTGTAATGGACAGCTCGAAGCTGCAAAGCATGAATTGGAGACCGAATTATGATTTAAGAAGAGGAATTGATAGGACTATAAAGGTGCTTAAGGCGATAAGATGATTTCTGTTTTCGATTGATTGGAGGTTAACATGAAAAGCACATTGCGAGAACTTCAGCTTTGCGAGCTTCAGATATTGAAAGACGTAAAAAGAGTTTGCGATAATCACAGAATTAAGTATTATCTTAGCAGTGGTACGTTGCTTGGTGCGGTGAGGCATCAAGGGTTTATTCCTTGGGATGATGATATAGATATAATGATGCCGTATGATGACTATCGCCGTTTTTTGAAAGTAGCGCAAGGTGAGCTTGGTGAGCAGTACTTTGTTCAGAACAGTGAAACAGACGATAGCTACGCTTTCGCATATACGCATATTAGAAAAAACAACACTGCGGTGCTTCGTGATTGGGATTTAATGAACTTCTCTCATCATGGTGTATGGATCGATGTATTTCCTCTTGTCAAAGCAAGGGTGACCGAGAGCTCCGCATAAAGAATACTTTGTTAAAAGTTTGTTATTTTCTTATTATGAAAGATGACTGGTTCGCCTTGAATGAGGACTGGCTATCAATACGAAGCAATGCAAGGACTGTTCGTGTAATCAAACTGGT
>CALEPU010000028.1 GCA_937913075.1 uncultured Clostridia bacterium | reverse complement strand
TCCGCCTGCGTCATGCCGTTGATGCATATCGCCATCAAGAGCGCGCTCGCCTGGCAGTCCTGCACGTCTCCGGCCGTGAATCCGGCGACGAAATCCTCAATCTCGCCGGCCGAAAGCTCCAGCCCCAGCCTTTTGCGCTCTATCGTACGCTTGAACAGCATTTCAAACCCTCGCTCCGCAGCGGTTGATCCTGTAGTTCATCATCCTGGGCGAAACGCCAAGTTCGCGTCCGGCGGCCGACCTGTTGCCCCCGTGCCTCCTGAGCGCGTTTTCCAGGACGGACTTCTCGAACGCCTTCAAAAGCTTCTGCGCCTGCGCGCCGAACTTGCCGACGATGCCGAAGTAGTAGCGGCGCGCCTCGCAGTCCCAGCCCTCGGGGTCCTCCACGTCGTTGGCGCCGAACTTGCCGAAGCCGTCGGCGGAGAAGAGCACCTTATCGGTGGCGTCATAGGTCATCAGCACCTCGGGCCAATGCACCATGGGAGCGGTGACGAAGGTGAGCGTGTGAGCGCCTAAAAGCAGCTCGTCCCCCTCGCCGACTATACGGCGCCTGTCCTCAAAGGCCTGTCCAAAGAAATTCTGCATCATATCGAACGCCTTTTTGGAAGCGACTATGGTGGCGTTCGGGTACACGTTCATGAAGTTGACTATATTGGCGGAGTGATCCGGCTCCATGTGCTGCACCACAAGGTAATCGGGCTTTCTGCCCTCGAGCGCGGACTCGATATTGTCAAGCCACTCATGGGTGAACCTTGCGTCGACGGTGTCGAATATCGCAGTCTTGTAGTCGATTATCGCATAGGAATTGTACGCCATGCCGTTCGGCACGACGTACTGACCCTCGAAGAGGTCGATCTCGTGGTCGTTGACGCCGACGTATTTGATGGTATCGGTGATGCTGCGCTGCATAAAAAACCTCCGTGCTTATATTTTGCGGGAACTGACCCGCATAGCTTTTCATTTGATATACTACCATATTCCGCGCCGAAATACAACGGGCAAAAAGCCCCGCATGATATATTCGACGAATTAATTGAAGCGGGACGATATTTCTGCTATAATGATATTCAGGGGAGCAGGGGCATTGCAATAAGCCTTGCTGTTTGCCGAATAATTTGAAGGATGGTTCGTCAATATGATCGATAACAGCGGTAATATCCGGATTTTTGCCGGCGAGGATTCCAAGCCCTTTGCCGACCGTATGTGCGCCTATCTCGGGCTGCCGAGGGGCAAGTCCTTTTCCAAGCGTTTCGGCGACGGCAACACCTACGTGCGCTTTGACGAGTCCGCGCGCAACGAGGACGTATTCATCGTGCAGACCATCGGCAAGGACCCAAACAACGAGTTCATGGAGCTGTTGTTCTGGGTGGACGCTTTCCGCAGGTCGAGCGCGAGCAGCGTCACCGCCATAATCCCCTACTTCGGCTATGCCAAGGCCGACAAGAAGGACGAGCCCCGCGTTTCCATAAGGGGCCGCGTCTGCGCAGACTGTCTCGAAGCCGAGGGCGTTGACCGCGTTATTACCATGGACCTTCACGCGCCGCAGGTACAGGGCTTCTTCAAGGTGCCTGTGGATCACCTTTACGCAAGACCTCTGCTTTGCTCTTACATCAAGCATGCCGGTCTCAACACCGAGGACGCGATAGTAGTATCGCCCGACGCCGGCTTTGCCAAGAACGCACGCGCGTTTGCAAACGATCTGGGGCTCAGCCTTGCGATATGCAACAAGATAAGGGCCGGCCATGACGAGAACGCCAAGGCCGCCGAGATAATCGGCAACGTCAAGGGCAAGGACTGTCTGCTGGTGGACGACTTCACCACCTCGGGCGGCACGCTCGCCGAGGTCGCCTGCTGTCTTATGGACAAGGGCGCCAACCGCGTCAGCGCAATGCTCTCGCACTGCGTTTTGACCGAGGACGGCATGAAGCGCATAGAGGACAGCCCGCTTGAAAGGCTCATCGTCACCGACTCCGTTGACGACAGGCTCAATTACGCCGACGAGAACAGCCCGAGGATAAGGGAGCTTTCCAAGAAGATCCGCGTTATCTCCGCCGCGCCTCTGTTTGCCGAGGCGGTCAGGACGATACACGAGCGCAAGCCCATGAAGGATATGTTCGCAAACCTCTCCGACGAGCTTATCGCGGCGAGCTTTAACGACACCCCCGCGGACTGATCAATATAGGTTTTATGAATGCGGAGAGTTTTATACTCTCCGCATATTATCAAACACAGCATGACCGATCTTTTCACCCAAACGCAAAACATCGGCGCTCCCCTTGCAGACCGTATGCGTCCCCGTACTCTTGACGAGTTCGTGGGGCAGGAGCACATAGTCGGACAGGGGCGCTTGCTGCGCCGCGCGATACTGACGGACACGCTGCAATCCTCTGTATTCTGGGGTCCGCCGGGCTGCGGCAAAACCACGCTCGCCTCGATAATCGCCAACACCACTCACAGCAATTTCAAAAAGCTCAACGCGGTCACCTCCGGCGTCAAGGAGCTGCGGCAGGTGCTTGACGAGGCGGAGAGCGACCTGCGGCTTTACGGCAGACCGACCTATCTTTTGCTTGACGAGTGCCACCGCTGGTCAAAGACCCAGTCGGACGCGCTGCTGCCGGCGCTTGAAAGCGGCACTGTGCGCTTTATAGGCTCAACTACCGAAAACCCGATGATCGCGATGACGGGCGCTATCGTATCCAGATGCCGTCTTTTCCAATTCTACCCCTTAAAGCGGGAGGATATAATCAAGCAGATAGAGCGTGCGCTTATCGACAGCGAGCGCGGGCTCGGGGCTTACAACGCCCAAATAGACGACGAGGCTATGCAGCATATAGCGACGGTAGCAAACGGCGATCTCAGGACGGCGCTCAACGCAATAGAGCTTGCAGTCAGGACTACGGAGCCGGACGAAAAGGGCGTTATCCGCATAACCAAGGAAATTGCGGCGGAGTCCATACAGAAAAAGGTGACGCGGCTTGACGATCAGCAGCTCTACGATATGCTCTCCGCCTTCTGCAAATCGCTGCGCGGAGGCGACAGCGACGCGGCGCTCGCATGGTTCGGCAGGCTCATTTACGCGGGGCTCGATCCGCGCATAATCTGCCGCAGGCTCATTGCTCACGCGAGCGAGGACGTTGGGCTTGCCAACCCGACTGCGATGCAGCAGGCGGTCGCGGCGGCGCAGGCGTTGGAGCTCATCGGGATGCCGGAGGCGAAGCTTCCGATAACGCAGGCGATAATATTCATTTGCGAGAGCCCCAAGTCGAACTCGGTAGTGATGGCTGTCGACGCCGCTTTTGCCGACGCCGAAAACACCATCGACGAGCCCGTGCCCATACACCTGCGCGACACCTCGTACAGCGGCGCCAAAAAGCTCGGGCACGGCGTGGGCTACAAGTACCCGCACGATTATCCCGGGCATGTTGTGGAGCAGGAGTACATGCCCTCCTCTGTCAAGGGCAGGCATTATTACCTCCCCGGCGAGCTGGGGGTAGAGGCTTCCATTAAAAAGAAGCACGATGAGAGGCGCGGGAGCTGAAGCGGAGTCGGACAAAAGGATCAAGCTGTCCGTTGCGTTTTTCACCCTCGCACATTATCATTTTGCATAATACCACAAGGAAAGGACTGATAGATTGAAGATCGCTATTGTGTGCGATACCCTCGGCGAGCCCAACAACGGCACGACGATCGCGGCGCTCAACCTCATTTCTCACTTAAAAAGCGCCGGTCACGAGGTACGCATTGTTTCACCCGACGAGAGCACGCGAGGCAAAAAGGGCTGCTACGTTGTGCCCCATGCCGACCTCGGCAGGTTTTTGAACAAGGTGCTTGACAAAAACGGCGTCTGCCTTGCAAGGCCCGTTGAGAGCATAGTTTCGGAGGCCTTGGAGGGCGTGGACGTTGTGCACGTGATGTTCCCGTTTCCGCTTGCATGGATGGCGGCGCGCATGGCGCACGAGCGCGGCATTCCTCTGACGGCGGGCTTCCACTGCCAGGCGGAAAACTTTACGGCGCACATCGGGTTTATGGATTCCAAGCTTATAAACCACCTGACCTACAAGGTTTTTTACCGCAAGGTTTACCGTTACTGCACAAGGATACACTACCCCACCGGCTTCATAAGGGACGTTTTTTACAGCCATACGCATTGCAGCGTGCCCGCAGAGGTCATATCCAACGGCGTTAACGAGATGTTCTTTCTCGATACGGAAAAGAAAAGAGCCTCGGATAAATTCACCGTTATATGCAGCGGCAGGTACAGCAAGGAAAAGGCGCAGCATGTGCTTTTGAAGGCGGTGGGAGGCTCGAAGCACCGCGACGAGATAAAGGTCGTGCTGGCGGGCAGCGGCCCCAAGGAGCAGAAGCTTCGAAGGCTTGCGGCAAAGCTCAAAATCGACTGCGAGATGCGCTTCTTCAAAAGGAGCGAGCTCGGCGCTTACTTACGCGGTGCAGATCTCTACGTACACACCGCCGTAGCCGAGATAGAGGCGATAGCCTGTATGGAGGCGATAGTGAGCGGGCTGGTGCCCGTGATATGCAATTCCGAAGGCAGCGCGACAAGGTTCTTTGCGGAGGACGATCGCGGCCTTTACAAAAAGGGCAGCGCCGAGGATCTGCGGGATAAGATAGATTATTTCTTCGAAAATCCCGAGGAGCTTAAAAAATACCGCCGTATCTATGCCGAAAAAGCAAGGTGCTTCGATCAGCACGAGTGCATGTGCGAGATGGAGCGTATGCTCAAAAGAGCCGTATCTGACGGCAAAGCCGAGCTTTTGCCCTGCGCAGGGCAGGAGGACGACAAGCCCGCAGAGGCTTATGCCGGTTAAGAAATCATAAGAGCTTTTTATAGTCATCATCATTGGGACCGTGAAGAAAGGGCGGGGTGAGCCCGCCGGACTTCGCGGTCCGTTTTCATGCTGACGGCAGTGCTCAGAGAGGGGCTGTTCTTCTGTCAGGCAGTTGTGTTTTTGCAATGAACGAAAGTTTTTTTGACAATAAGAACTCCTGCGCACCGCATCCGCTGCGCGCTGCTGTCAGGTACGGCTCCGCTGCATAACAAAAGCCCGAATTGGTCGGCGTTTACTTGGATATTGAGGGCAAAAAGCGCCTTTTGCGAACTTTTTTGAGCAAAGCTATTGACAAAAAACCGTTAAATTCGGATAATATAATCGGCATTATGCCTATATTACGTATTAGGGAGGACATCATGGCAAAAACAATAATCCGTTCCGACGGCACAGAGGTCACGCCCGAGCAGAAGAAGACCGTGCAGAAAGCGGCTTCCTCTGCGGCGAAGACCGCGCAGACCGTTGTTGAGGCGCAGCCCGTAAAGGGCAGTGCGCTTGGCTACCGCATAGGCGCCGCAGTGCTTTGGCTGCTTGCCATTGGCTGCGAGATACTTGCCATTATGGCATTGATGAAGGATTTTGCTATCCGCTTCACCACCAACGGCAATACGAATACTATGATCACGCTCATCATATTCATAGTGCTCGACCTCATTTTCGCCATAATCGCCGCGCAGCTTTGGAAGAAGGCAAACCATATCAATCCGCCGAGCGAGAAGAACAAATTTACCTTCTATCTCATCAGCGAGCTTGGCGTGCTCATGGCTTGCGTTTGCTTCATCCCCCTCATCATACTGCTTCTCAAAAACGACAAGCTTGACAAGAAGTCCAAGACCATCGTTTCCGTCATTGCGGTAGTCGCACTGCTTATCACCGGCGCGGCGTCCGCGGACTATCATCCCATCTCCGCAGAGCAGAAGGCAGAGGCTGAGCAGACCATAACCGAGGATGTTTACTGGACTCCGTTCGGTCATAAGTATCATCTCGATCTTGACTGCGGCGCCATAGTCAACTCCAACACCGTTTATGAGGGCAGCGTTACCGAGGCTATCGAGTCCGGCCGCACCGCTATTTGCTCCTTCTGTGCAAACCGTCACGGGGAGCTTGAGCTCGACAAGCTCAACGTCGAGGACGCAATAGAGGAGATCACCGAGTCCACGGGTGATTGATAAGGAGGCATAAATGGCGAATTTCGATCTTAATTCCATCGGTCAGCTTTTGACAAACGGCGGTATGTCCGCAATAGGCAAGCGCGTTAAGCTCAAGCAGAGCGACGTGGCGCAGGTGCTTTCGAGCGGCATCCCCTCCATGCTTGCCGGTATGCAGAGCAACGCTTCGACTGCGGATGGCGCGGCCTCCCTCAGCCAGGCGCTTGCCGACCACAGCAATGATAACATCGCAAACGCAGCCGAGTTTTTAAAGGGCGCCGACCTTGCCGACGGCAAGAAGATATTGGGGCACATCTTCGGCGACAAGCAGGATGCCGCGCTTGAAAACATCTCCAAGGCGACGGGCGTTACCAAGGCAAAGGCGACGAGCATACTGGCGCTTGCCGCTCCGCTGCTCCTCTCCTCTCTCGGCTCTCAGCAGCAGTCGCAGCAGTCTTCGAGCGGGTTCAGCCTTACGGGGCTCCTCGGCGGTCTCTTGGGCGGCGGTCAGCAGCAGAGCACGAGCCTTTTGGGCAGCCTCCTCGGCGGCGCGGCAAGCAGCTCCAACGAGAGCGGCGGTCTGCTTGACAGCCTGCTTAACTTGTTTCATTAATTAGAATACTTTAAAAGGAGCCGAAAGGCTCCTTTTTGATTGATATAATTATTACCTATTACTTAAAATACCCTTCTGTGACAAGTCTTATGCCGATCAGAAGTCCGGCTTTGAGGGAAGAAATATCGAGCCACTCCTCACGGGTGTGGGCTCCCTCTCCGGAATAAAGCCCGAAGGTCACTGCCGGTATGCCGAGCGAGAGAGGTATGTTTGCGTCTGTGGAGCCGGAAGTCGTCTTAGGCTCTGCGCCCATTACGGAGGCATAGACCGCGCCGCACCTTTTAATAAGTGCCGCAAGAGCGTCCTCATCGACTTCGCCGCCGCAGGGCCGCTCGCCTATGAGCTCGGTAGTAAACAGGGCGTCCGCCGCCTCGTTCTGCTTTATTGTATCGAAAAAGCTGTTCCGCAGAGCTTCAAGCGCCCGTCTGTCGTCGGAGCGGTATTCATAGAGCATGCTTGCGCTTTCCGCGATGGTGTTTACAGAGGTGCCGCCCTCTATCATGCCCACGTTATAGGTCGCCTTTGCGCCTTCAAGCCTTGGCACGGGTTGGCGGTATAGCGCGGCGATAAGCTCGGCAAGTCGGTGTATCGCGTTGGAATTGCCGAAGGAATTATATGAGTGTCCGCCCTGCGCACGGCACGTGACGCGCCAGCGCTCCGAGCCGACCGCCCTTGTTATCATGCCCTCCTCAAAAGCGCAGTCGAAGGAAACAAGCTCCCGTATCCTTCCCGCGTGATCCTCAAACAGTCTGCGCGTTCCTTTTAGGTTGCCGAGCCCCTCCTCGCAGGTGTTGAACACGAACATAACGGGGCGAACGGGGCGCAGACCGTGCTCTTTAATGTAACGTATTATCGTTATCATAGCGGCGACGTTTGCCGTGTCGTCGCCTACGCCGGGGGCGTAAAGCCTGCCGCCCTCCTCACGCACGGGCAGAGGCGAGGTGTCGCCGAAAACCACGTCCGTATGAGCGGAATAGACTGTTATATCGTCCCGCCCATCACAGCCGAACGGCGCGATAACGTTGCCTGCGCCGTCTGAATAAGCCTCTGCGCCCATACCGCGCAGTATGCAAAGTATGCGCTCTGCACGCCGCCATTCGTCGTGCGACGGCGCGGGTATCGAAGCAAGCTCCGAAAGCAGCGAGTAATGCGAGGGGAAAACGCTTTCGATCCAAGCCTTCATAATAATTACCTCGTGAATTTCAGTCCAAGGGAGTAACGCCTATCGGCTCGCCGCGGGAAAGCTCCACTGTGAAGCCGCCGCCCGGCTCCGGCGTGAAGGCGTATCTGCCGCCTGAATTTGGGAACATACTGCCGAGCACGCCGCCTATGACGCCGCCGTGGGTGACGCATACGGTATCCCGTTCATCGGATATGACAGGCGCAAGCGCCGCAAGCGCCCTTTCGGTGACCATTACGCCGCTCTCTCCGCCAGGGCAGACATTAGCCTCGTTATCGCCGTCGATCCATTGAAGGTACTCGGGCACGGAGCAAAGCTGCTCGTAGGTTTTCATTTCAAAAATACCGAAGTCTATTTCCCGAAGACCGGGCAGTATTCCGTGTGGAATATCGCCGTAGATCGCTTGGAAGGTCTGCTCCGCACGCAGCATGCCGCTCGTAAAATAACGCTCAGCCTTGGGATAGCGCCCGCGGGCGGCAAAAGCCTTCAGCTCCTCAACGCTGCTTTCCAGCAGGGGCAGATCGGTGCTGCCGTAATAAAGCCTTTTAAGATTGCCGACGGTTATCCCGTGGCGAATGAGGGTCAGCTTCATTTCAGTACCTCCGGAAGACCGCAGAAGATGCGCGTCACATGGGAAGCTTTCTCGGCGAGCAGGCGCAAAAGGCTCCCGCATTCCTCGCGGAAGCTCCTCTCGTCCGCGTCGAGCGGTACTATGCCGCTGCCAACCTCGCGGCAGATTATCACGCAGTCACCCATATACGGTGCAAGCAAATCGAATAGCTCGCGGGCGGGCAGCTTATTGCCGCGCACCCATTCCTCCAAATGGTATAAGCATCGGCAGTCGGAGCTTGGCGGACCGTTTTTAAGGTCGCAAAGCTCGCTCTCCGCAAAGCCGTACCGGCTCACCGCGTAGGTCAGCTTGCCCTGATATGCGCCGCCTATTATAAGCTCCATATTATCACCTCACAAATATGAGTACCGCAGCGCCGGCAAGCTCGCCGCAAACAAGAGCAAAGCCGGAAATATCGCCCGATATCCCTCCGAGCTTTTTTACTCCGTACAGCGCAAGCAGCCAATAGCCCAAGGCCGCCGCCGTCGGCGCGAGTCCGCCCGTGCCGTAAAGAATTACGGGCAGAGCGCAGGCAATGCAAAGCATTATCGCGGGCAGTATAACAAGAGAGGTCCCGCGCCTCTCGCTGCCTGCGTACTGGCTCGTTTCAAGAGGACGCAGGCACATAACGGCTAAGCCGGCGCAAGCGCGCGTGGCAACGGGTATCATAGCGAGCGGCAGAAGCGACACCTCGCCGTCTGCACTGAAAAACACGCAGAATGACGTCAGCACCAAAAGCACGAGGCATATCACGGCAAATGCGCCGCAGTGCGGATCCTTTAAAATGCGCCGGCGCTCCTCGATATCTCTGCGCGACAGCACCGCATCGCACACGTCCATAAAGCCGTCAAGGTGTATGAAGCCCGTGACGCACCAAGGCACGCAGGCGAGAATAAGCGCGTAAATGGCGGGCGGGCAGGCAAAAAGCCCCAATGCCCACGCCGCCAGCGCCCACAGTCCGCCTACGATGCAGCCTATGAACGGCAGACAGGCAAGCATGTGCCCGCGTGCCCTTTCATTCCATTTGGGAAAGGGGCAAGGTATCCACAAAAACATCCCCCAAGCCATGAAAAAGCCGTAAATAAAAAGCTTCATAACGATCACTCCGTTCGCGGCAATTCGCCCTTTATCACCCGAGGCACTCCGCAGGAGACCTCGCAAACACAGTCGAATTCATTTGCGAGACCGCGGCAGATATGAGCGAGCCCGCGGCGGTATTCCTCGGTGAGCGCCTCATATTTCATCCCGTCGCGCTGGATATCGTCGCACACGCATACAAAATGACGGACGGTCTCGCTCAGACGCAAAAGCTCCTCCTCTGCTCTTTCGACAGAGGCGCTGTCAAAGCCAAGGGCTCCGAACATCTCATTTGCAAGAAGCGCGGTCGCGCTGTCAAATAGCACCGCAGCTTCGGGCAAAAGAGGCTGTGCTGAAAGCTCCCTTCCGCGCTCCACAGTGATAAAGCCCCAGCCCTCACGCTCTTCACGATGGCGTAAAACACGCGCGCCGTCCTCCGCGTCAACGGGCTCCATAGCCGCCCAATAATACATCGGCGCGCCGTCGGCAAGACTTTTTATCAACCTCTGCGCGAGCATGCTCTTACCGCTTTTGCTGCCGCCGACAAGCAGTATCCTCATAGTAAAAACCTCGTGTTAAAAGGCGTTTTTGCCCTTGATGGCGGCAAGATAGCCGTCGTCTATCGCCGCTTCCTCAAAGGTTGCCATGCCGTTCATCGCAGCACAGGCGGCACGCAAGATCTGAAAGCCGATGGGGCAGCCGCTGCCCTCTCCGAGACGCATATCGAGCGCAAGACAGGGGTCTAAATCAAGCTCTCGCGCGGCAACAGCGTACCCCGACTCCTTTGAGGCATGGGATAAAAAGATATAGTCCCGCACCGCGGGGCTGAGCCTAACGGCGCAGAGCGCTGCCGCTATCGAGATAAACCCGTCCACGACGGCGGGTATCCTGTGCCTCGCACAGGCGAGATATGCGCCCGCCATTGCCGCTATATCGAGCCCGCCGACCTTTGAAATAACGTCTATGGGGTCGTTTGCGTCGGGCTTGTGCCGCGTAAGCGCACCCTCGATAATGCTGATTTTGTGCAAAAAAGCCTCGTCCGTTAAGCCGCTTCCGCGCCCCGTTACCGCTTGGGCAGGGCTTGAAGTAAGACTTGCTGTGACTGCCGCGGAGGTAGTGGTGTTGCCAATGCCCATCTCGCCTACGCCTATCGCGTCAAAGCCAAGAGCGTACTCCTCGACGGCGCTTGCTCCCGCAAGCAAAGCCTTTTCCGCCTCATCACGCGTCATGGCGGGCTCGCGGAAAAGATCGGCAGTGCCCAAGCGCACCTTTTTGTTTATTATCCCGGGATGGGAAAACTCTGCGTTTATGCCCACGTCGAATACAAAAACCTCGTCGCCGAAGAATTTTGCCAGCGCCGACATGCCTGTTTTGTGCATCGTCATGTTGATGCACTGCGCGAGCGTTACCGATTGAGGAGTGACGGCGACGCCCTCGGCAACCACGCCGTTGTCCGCGGCAAAGACCATCACAGCACGGCGCTCTATACGGTTATTTACCTTGCCCGTTATGCCCGCAAGCTTTACGGAGATATCCTCAAGCTTGCCGAGGCTGCCCGGCGGCTTCGCAAGCATCGCCTGCCGCCTGCGGGCTTCAAGCATCGCTCCCTCGTCAGCGGGGGTTATCCCTTCCAAAAGCTCCTGCAATTCGCGTGTTTTTATCATAGCTCACCCCAAGTATCCGCGGCTCTCCAACCAATCTATCGAGGGCTTGCAGACCATGTTCTCAATGGTAAACGTGGCGTTGGGACAAAGCTCCGTCACCCTGTCGAGCGCAGCCTCCATGGGCACGGTGCCGTCGCCGAGGCTGTTGTGCAGATCGCCCGCGCCGTAGTTGTTGTGTATGTGTACATGCAAAAGATGCTTTGACATGGCGTCTATCCACTCCATCGGAGGCGACTTTGATACGACGCAGTTGGCGTGACCGAGGTCGAGGCAGAGCCCGAGCCTTTTGTCGCCCACGCCCTCGGCTATTTCGACGAGCATGGAGGCGTCGGGCTCCATGACGTTTTCGAGAGCTATCGTGATATCCACGGGGAGCTCACGCAAAAGCTCTCGCCAGAAGCGTATCGAGCCCTCAACGTATGTCTGCGGATAATAAACGTAGGGTATGTATCCGCCGTGTATAACAAGACGGCGTATGCCGAGCGCGGAGGCTGTTTCAAGCGACTGCAAATACCGCTCGCGCGTCAGCGCAAGCACACGCGGGTCGATGGCGCAGGGCGATATTTCGGCAAACGGCGCATGAAACCAGCCTGCTTCAAGCGGCACTTCAAGCCCCTTAGCAAGCTCGCGCACATGTGCGATATGCTCCTCGCGGTCAACGTCTATATACTGCGCCCAGCAAAACTCGGCTATTTCAAGCCCGCAGCCGGCGCGCCGTGCCTCTGCTGCACAGTCCTCTCCAATGGTCGAAATGAAAAGCCTCTTTACAAGCTCCGCTCTGCTCATGATATCCTCGCTAAGTCATCTTTCGTTAATATTCGAATGATATCATAGCTCCGGTTAAAATTCAATGCTTTGCAGCGAACAAAAAAGGCGGAAACAGCGATTGATTTTTGTAAAACAATGGTGTAGAATAACAATAGGAATAAAATTAAGGAGGTTCCTATGGCTATACTTGCTGCAAACTGTCCATGCTGCGGACGCGATATAGGCTTTGATGAGAGCGTGAAGGAATATACCTGCATATTCTGCGGGGCTAAGCTTATCACCGCCGCCCTTGTTAAGGAGCGGGTGGAGCATTCGCACGGACATTCGAGCTATGAGCATTACCGTAAGGATGATTTTTCCGATAAGCACCGCAGGTCCGGCTCCGTCGTCAGGGAGCGCGAGACCGAGAGCAAGGCTTCCGCCAAGCAGACGGAAAAGCCCGATATCTCCTTTGAAAGCAAGCCCGCAGAGAAGAAGCCCGAGCCGGAGCTGACTGAGGATGAGATAAGGGAGCAGCTCATGCGCAAGGCGGAGTTCAAGCAGGAGCTGCGCGATATCGTCAAGGAAATAGATACTTTAAGGTCGCAGAGGACGCGGTTCACTCCTCAGCTCAATTTTTGCCGCATGCTGATGATATTCGGGCTGATATTCATTGCGGTTGCCGCCGCCATAGTCATTATTTTCGACGGAGCGGAGGACGTCACCCGCCGCGTAATAATCGCCGCCGTCGTTGCCGGACTCGGTCTGATCGCACTCATTGTTTCCGAGATCAAAAAG
This sequence comes from uncultured Clostridia bacterium, assembly GCA_937913075.1. Classification (GTDB taxonomy): domain Bacteria; phylum Bacillota; class Clostridia; order Christensenellales; family CAG-138; genus UBA3857. Next base: position 6,031 of record CALEPU010000028.1, on the reverse strand, counting down.
AACGCGGTCAAAAAACAGCAGAAAAAATTGGAAGAAACCATTTCCGAAAAGAAGGAAAAGCGCGATATCCTCATCGGCAGGCTCAACAAAATCAACAAGCTGCTGCACATTCATTCCGACGACAAATAATCTCATACGCATAAATCGAAGAGCGCTTGAGCATACTTGATATCGAATACGCCGTTTTTGCGGCAAAATGGAGGATCAGTATGAAAAAGCGTTCTTTTAAATTTCTGCTGCCGCTGCTGCTGTGCGCTGCTTCGGCTGCAATGCTCGCATGCGGCTGCGCCGCAAATAAGCAGTCCGCGACGCCATCTGCGCGGCCCTCGACCGCTCCCAACGCAACACAGGGCACTGCAATGCCCACTGCGGGCGCTGCTGTCGGCATAACGCCGGGCGTAACTGCCGATGTGACCGCCGGCGCCGATGCGAGCGCACATCCTTCGCAGAAAGCGGACAGCATCACGGGCTTCATGGAGGGTGGCATTGTCGATCCCGAGGACGTACCCGAGCTTATCGCGCTGCTTAAAAACAGCACCGAGTACGCCGATATGACCGTTCAATCCGTAACCTATAAGCTTTTCGAGGGGCGTCAGGCTTACTACGTGGTGCTTCAGGGCAACGGCGAGGCTTCCCATCCCATATACGTTTTTGCGGACGACAGCATTATTTCCGCCGAAATGAACGGCGACTGACGGCATATTCCCGCCAAGGCAGAGTATTAAAAAAGCGGACGCTTGGGGGCATTCACGCAAGAATGAGCCCGAGCATCCGCTATTTTGTCATACTGTTGTTAAAAGCTTATCTCAGCTCAAGCGCCCTTTGCAGCTCGAGCATATAGTTGAAGCCGTCGTTGGTGACCAGCATGAGGAAGCCGTTGTTCTCGCCCATGGAGGCGCCGTCGCGCAGTACGGCAAAGAAGGCGGAGTCAACGTCGAAATCGGCGGTATTGAAGCTCTGCGAAAACTCGTCGTTGAATACGGCGGTGAGACCGGTCACGTTCTCGGCGCCTATAAGCGCCATAACGTCCTTGAAGGAGGGGCCGCTGAAATCGGGATCGTCTGCCGAAGCGCCCTCATGCGTAACAAAGGTAAGCTCTTTAAGCTGAGCGACGGTGACGTTTGCTTCGACAAGACCGGTGAAGCTCAGTATAACGGCGTCGTCCGCAAGACCCTCAAAGGGATCCTCGGGCGCGGGGGCCTTGGTAACAAGCTCGGTGGACTGACCGGCGCTGCCCGCCGCGGGAGTAGGGGTAGCGGAGGCGTTCTTCTGACCGCCGCCGTTATTGCCGCATGCGCAAAGACCGCACACGATCAGTGCCGCAAGCAGCACGCAAATGACTTTTTTAAACACTTGGGAAGCTCCTTTCGGGTAGTAAAGCTATTGTAGCAGATTATTCGCGCGTTTTCAACCGCCCGTCATTAAAAATTGCTGTCTATATACTCGCTGTCGAGCCTTTGGATAAGCTCTTCAAACGGGCAGACGATCCTTTCGACGCTGGAATGGAAGTAGAAGGTACAGGTGCGCTCGTCGCCGCAGAACTCCGCTCCCTCCTCGCTCCAAATAAGTATGCGCTTGTTGCTGCGAGTGGCTATGGCAACGACAAGCTCCGTATGCGTGCCCGCGCCGCCCGGGAGCAGCACAATCACGAGCTCTGCGTCGCGCACGGCGCGCAGCTCGTTGAAGGCGACCTCGCTCATTATCGACTCGCCCTCGGAGCGTATATCGCCCCTTTCCGTCCAATCGTAGGTGAGCTCATGCCCGCGCCCCTTCAATACCCTTGAAAGCTGCGAAACACGCTCGCCGTTTTTAATACCGGATGCAATGTAAAACCTCATTTACAGATCTTGCCCTCCTCCCAATGCTTGCGGCAGAGACCGATGTATTTGTCGTCCGCGCCGAGCACTACCTGCTCGCCGACCTTTGTGACGCCGCCCTTGCCGTCAAGCCTTGCGTTCATAATAGCCTTCCTGCCGCACCAGCAGACAGTCTTTATCTCCTCTATGGTATCCGCCATCGCCATAAGCCAAAGGCTGCCCTCAAAGAACTCGCCCCTGAAATCCGTGCGCAGACCGTAGCATATAACGGGAACGTTATATTTATCGACAAGCTCCACGAGCAGCATGACTTCATGCTTTTTTAAGAACTGCGCCTCGTCGACTATAATGCAGTCATAAGCGCCGGAGCGTATTTCTTCAAGCGGCAGCTCGCCAAATAGCACACATTCGTCGGTAAGACCGCTGCGCGACCTTATCGTGCGAACGCCGTCGCGCGTGTCGACCGCGGGTTTGGTCAAAAGCGCCCGCTGCCCCCTTTCGCCGTAGTTGTATTTGACCATTATAGCCTGAGCTGTTTTGGATGAGCTCATAGCTCCGTATCTGAAATACAGCTTTGCCATAGCACGCCCTCCGATAAAATGCCCCGCGTCACGCGCCAAGCCGCATGCGGCGGGATTACTTACAGTACCGGATTATACCATATTCGTCCAATAATTGCAACATCGCCCCACCCGCGCCCCATATCTGCCGAAAAAACGGGTAAAATGCGCCGCAGCTTGCGCAGCGCGAATAATTTCCCGGGAAATAATTCAAAAGCGCGGCAGCGGCTGTCGGAATGATGCGAATATTTGTCAGAGTACGTAAAACCGTTTGCGCAGCGCATCTCTTCAAAAATAATAAAAATTTTATTTTTGCATTTACTTTTTTGTTTAACTATGTTATAATGACCGCAAGAGCTCTGTGTCGGCAGGGCGATCCGCCTCGTTGAACCTGCACAAGCCGAAGGGAGATGGCAGGAGAAATTGCGAAAGGAGGTACAGCGCTGCTAAAAAGGCGCGCATCGCCGCAGCGATGGTCGCTGCTGCGCAGTGCAATCGCGCCTTCCATGAACCGTAGCCGCCCGAGAAGCCGTAGGTTCGTTGAACCGTAACCGTACCCGAGCGACAGCCTTTAAGCCGTCGGCTCGAAAAACCACTATTGTTTCGGCATAAGCCGGGAAAGGAACTATTATGAAGATCAAAAAACTGTTGACCGTTGTTCTCGCGGTGCTGTTTGTTGTTGCCGCGTCTGTTCCCACTCTCGCTGACCGCAGCTCTTCCTACTCTCATATTACCATGTTTAACGGTGCACAGGTGTACAGGCATGGCTCGATCGCCGACAACGTTGTTAACGCGTACATCTCGCTCTCATTCCTGCCCGATGTTCCGCACAATCCGTCTTCCGATTACAGTACCGGAATTACAATATACGCCTATTCATTAAATGGCATTTATTTGGGTCGTGACAGTACAGGAGTATGCGGAATGTACTGTCACTTAACATTCTCCCACTCCAAGGCGGGGGAGAAGAGACCCCTTGTTTCGGCGGCATGCAACTCTTATCTCAATCCTTCGGAGCTCATATCGCTCTACGATCAGACGCCGACCTATATAAACAATATCTCTGTCTAAGCACATCATTCATTGACGAAGGAGGCTCAGACAATGAGCCTCCTGTCAAATAAATCTCAGGAGGTGTACATCAATGAAAAAATTCTTATGCCTTTTTATTGCCGCCGCAATGCTGCTGCCCTTGAGCTCGTGCGTTTCTTCGAGCCCCGAAGAGCCCGCAGCCTCGACCGATGCGGCGCTTTTAATATATAACTCCGAAACCGACGCGGACAACCGTTATCTGAATGCACCGGACAGCATTACCGAGCTCGACAATGTATTCATATGGCATAAAGATACGCTTGGCACATTTTATTATTACGATAAAGAGAGCGGCAGCGGCGGCGTCCTTTGCAACAAGCCGGACTGCACTCACGATTCCGAAGAATGCGGCGGGATATCGGGCGGAGCAAGGCCTACGGTGTGGTATTATGAGGGCAAGCTTCATTGGCTGATGCTGCGCACCCAAAACCCCAACGAACGACTTATATCCAGAATGAATCTTGACACCACCCAAAGGGAGATTTTCATGACCATACCCGATATTCCGGAGCTCGGGATCCCGCTTATAAAAACATTCCTGCACAGGGGCAAAATTTTTTTGGAAAGAAGGGGGCAGGTAGTTGAACAGGGCGAGCCCAAATGGAGATATCATCTTTCTATATGCGATGTAATTACTCACGACGCTTCCGAGGAAAAGACCGTGCTCGAATTTGACGCGGAGGATTCTTTCAGCCAAAGCGTGCTTTATTATTGTCTGGGGAGCCGGGTGTACATTCTTTCAAATTATAACGACGGGGAATATAAGCTTATGATCTGGATGTACGATATTGAAAAGGACTCGCTTTCTGTCGTCACCGATATTACCTTTGAAAACGATGATTTCTATTACGGATCGTTTAAGGTCACGCCCGAAGGAGATATTTACTTGGCCTCATTCCCAATGACGTTAGAAGATAACGTGAAGGTTTGCAGGATAGTCGATAACCGGCTCACTGACTTTATGTATTTTGAGGACGAGGATTTCATCGGAGCAACTCCCTTCGTTTGCGAGGATACGCTGCTGGCCATTAAGCAGATAGATCCGGGTACGTCAAACTACCGGATATGGGTCAAGGACTATGAAGGAAATACCCTGTACAAGGGCGAGCTTACGACCGGATTCAAGGAGGGTCACGAACCGGGGTTCCAGTGCACAGGGTGTAATTACATATACGCTTCCAAAGAGCGGATAATAATCGACTTTATAGAAAGCAAGCTTGTCAACACCGAGCCGACGGCATCGTACGATTACCTTATAGAGTATGAGATAACCGAAAACGGTCTGGTAGAAAAGCCGCTTGTTATTGCCGTCGATTTGAGCGTTAGTAATATTTGATTTCCGTAAGCACCGAGCCGACAGCCTTTAAGCCGTCGGCTCGAAAAACCACTATTGCTTCGGCATAAGCCGATAAAGGAACTATCTCGAACCATAGCACAGGCGTTGCAAGCTTATAATACAGCCGCGCTTTAATTGCTCCTGCCGTATGGACATAAGGCGGAATAGCTGATATAATATGAGCAGATACTTATATGAAAGGTTGGTTATTCAATATGGCAAAGGGCGGATTTAACCTCGGCGGTATGGGCGGCGGCAATATGCAGCAGCTCATGCGTCAGGCGCAGAAGATGCAGCAGGACGTACAGCGTGTCCAGGAGGAGGTAGGCTCCTCCGAGCTCGAATACACTGCGGGCGGCGGCGCCGTAAAGGCAGTTATCTACGGACGAAAGGAATTAAAGAGCATAGAGATAGCGCCCGAGTGCGTCGATCCCGAGGATATAGAGATGCTTCAGGATCTGGTGGTAGCCGCGGTAAACGGGGCATTGCAGCTTGCCTCCGATACTATGGAGAATGAGATGAACAAGGTCACCGGCGGCATCAACCTCGGCTTCTGATAATGAGTACACAGTCGCTCGACAATATGGTGGCAAGGCTCAACCGTCTGCCGGGCATCGGCATAAAGACCGCGCAGCGCCTTGCTTATCACATACTCACGCTTGCGCCGGAGGATGTAAGGGGGCTCGCGGACGCGCTGACTGCGGCGCGCGAGCGGGTGCATTACTGCCCCGTCTGCGGCAATTTCACCGAGGATGAGCTTTGCTCCGTATGCGCCGACCCGCGGCGCGACAAAAAGGTGATCTGCGTCGTTAAGGATGCGCGCGACGTATCCTATATGGAGCGAATGAGGGAGTATCACGGGGCGTATCACGTGCTCGGCGGCACCCTCTCGCCCATGGACGGCGTCGGCCCCGAGGATATCAGGATAGCGGAGCTTGTGTCAAGGGTGCGCGAGGGCGACGTTAAAGAGGTCATACTTGCCACCGACCCCGACGTTGAGGGCGAGGCGACCGCTGCATACATAGCAAAGCAGTTAAAGGAGCTCGGCGTTAAGGTAACAAGGATAGCTCACGGCATCCCGATAGGCGGCAACCTCGAGTACGTCGACGAGATGACCCTATTCAAGGCGATGGAAAACCGCCGCGAGCTGTAAATCATTCGTACTGAAAAGGGGCTGTTGCATTAATCACTCGATAGAAAAGCCCTCAAATAAATAAACGCGGCAC
>CALEPU010000027.1 GCA_937913075.1 uncultured Clostridia bacterium | reverse complement strand
CGTGCTTATCTTCAACGGCGCAAGCCCCGCCGTTCTCGATCGAATGATAGCCGTCGCCCGTGGAAAAAGCATCGACGCCTGGAGAAAGCAGCTTCGCAGCGCATCCGAGGAGGAGCTCGAAATGCTCTATACCCATCTTTCGAACGGCTTGATGAAGGTCGTGGTCGAAGGTTATGATAAATACAGCAAGGAGGCGGTCGTCAGCTTTGTAGACCGCATGGTTAAAGCCAGCCTGTCGCTGTTTGCGTGACAAAACAAGCCGGCGGATGCAAAAGCAAATGCCTGCAAGCCGTTTCCTATCGGGCAACTCCGTTAGTCGTCTTTTTTTAGTGAGCTTGCTTACTGCACAGGTCAACAGGATATTAATTATCGTTAACCTTTTCCAATAACTTGGGGCTCGGACGAAAAACTATCCTGTTGCATTCCGGTATAACAACTTTTTCCATGGTTCGGGGATTTCTGGCGGTTCGCTCAGGCGTAAGACGCACAGTTAACGCGCCAAACCCGGAAATAGAGATCCCATCCCCATCAGCAAGGTGTTCGGTAATGATCATAAGAGCGGCATTGACGGCTTCTCCGGCATTCTTTTTTGTAGTATTGAGTGATTTCGCAAGCTCATTGATAAGTTCGGTTTTGTCCATTGTTTGCCTCCATTTATTGGTATTTGGTTTCGGCAGGGATAATATTTGAAATACTGCACCTCACGGTGTACCTTGTTTTGCCCCCTATAGTGCATGTGAACAAGCTCAGGTCGAAGCCTGATGAGGTCATCGCGTCTATATCCGTAGGCTGAAGCACTTCGCAAAACGCGACAGTGTAACGGAACTCATTCCCTGCCAGATCATAGAAGATCACTTTGTCACCGGGGGATAGGCCCATGATCCCCCGGAAGTGGCTCTTGTAGTTATGGGCTGCTATTATTGCGTTTCTTTCATATACGGAGCCCATAAACATACAGGGAGCCTTCTTGAGATTAGGATAACTCCATTCGCTCATCACAGGCAGTTTGATCCCGATAGACGGTATCGAAATAATACCGATATAATCATCACCTTCGATCGAGACAACGGGCATTTTTCCCAAAGGCACTTCGGCAGCGGATCCATCTGCATGAGACGATTCATCTATAAACGCAGAGGACTGTAGTGTTACCTCTCGAGTTATAGACAGAGATACTTCTTTCGGTAATTGGTGCAGTATGGCTTCCGCCGCGTTTGCAGCCGCCTGCTGTGCTTGATCGTTCTCTCGAATATTCATTAACAGGATGCCCGCTGCAAAGATAAGCAGCAGGCATCCTGCAGCAACGAGAATCAAGCCGGTTTTTCTTCCGTGTTTGGCTTTCATACCGAAGATCCCTTTCCCTTGAAAAGGCCCATCACGATAAAAGCTAAGCCAACACATATGAGGAGTGGTATAATTATTGCCGTCAACAACACGGCTATCTTTTTATAATGTTTGAAAATCAATTATTTCCTCCTTGTCTGTGCCGCGGTATTATCGCGTTAACAGCGAGCACCAGTATCAGCATTATGATAAACAGCACGGGAGCTACCATCATGACTTAATAAAAGAAACGGAGATACAAAATGGATGACAAGCAAATGGACGAGATCTTCAACGGAGCAACACCTGTTGACGAACTGGCTCCGGATACCGAGGTGATTACAGACCTTTCCGGATATCAGGTCACAAGCGCGGTTTACTTTGCGCACATAAAGGAGCCGTCTCTAACCATATGGAAGAGCAAGATCAAATTCAATATGGCCTGCCTCAGAAGGTTTCCGAACGTTACTCATATTCAAATTCTGATCCATCCGGAGCAGAAGAGGCTCATTATCCGCCCATGCGATCCGGACGCTCCGGACTCGCTACGCTGGGCCAAGGGCGGTGGCGAAAAAGAACTGTCCAACAGGGATCTGATGTGCAAGCTCTTTGCCGCAAAGGTCTTCGATCTTATGGCTTGGGACGAGCAGTACCATTACAGACTGATGGGAAAACCAGCCGTCTATAATAGCGAAATGCTGTTCCTGTTCAAGCTCACCGAGTTCGAGTTTTATCTGAACGGCGGCAAGAAAAAAGGTCCTTATCTGCCGGGCGATTGGCGGGATTACTTCGGCATACCTGTTGAGGAGCATGAAGAGTCCTATAAGATCGATCTGGCTGACGGATACATTACAACCGATAAAGCATAGGAGGAGAAAACATGTCAGGCATAATGGATGAGATTCAGGAGATCAGCCTTGAAGGGTTCAAGGTCGTGAGCGGAGAGCTGTTCAGAGGTCAGCTTGCATACGACAGGCCTATCTGCACCCTGTGGAGCGATTCAATATCCTTCAGCAAGTCCTCGGTTATGGCTCTTAACAGCTGTGAACGGATACGGGTTGAAATAAATCTCGAGAAAAAGTGCATTTTGGTCGTTCCGGTGACCGCAAAAGATAAAGATAACGTCAAGTGGCTGAAAACCGAAAAAGGCCCTCAGGCGAAGAAGATAACCTGCCGCAGCCTTGCCAAGAAACTGTATGATGCATGGAGTTGGGAGGAGGATCACGTTTACAGAGCGGGAGGCCGCCTTGTGACTGTAGAGAACAAGGTCATGCTGCTGTATGATTTCAATAACTGCGAAAGCTGGATATTCAAACCCAGAGGAAACGGAAATGAGTGAACAAAGACTGCTTTATGAGAACAAATCGGCGTTCAGAGCTCCGTTAGTTTGCCGCTTCGGAGTCCTGAACGCCGATAGTGTTTACTCTCCCAACCGGCGAAGATACTCTTCTGCGTTCAAATAGTCAATGCCGTTGACATGAGTATCCTTTCCGCGATACAGCACCGCTTTTCGCGTTATCCTTCCGAACCGGAACTCTGTCTCTCTGCACTTTGCCTCATCAACAAGGTGACGATACTGGTTGTCATCTTTCTTTGTGCTGTGCTTGACCTCATAGATCTCGCAGGTAATGGTCTTGGGATCGAATACCACCATGTCGAACTCTCCCACGGCGAACTGAAGCTTGAATACTTTGCAGTCCTTTCTCGCCTTAGTGGTTTCAAGCAGCACGATATCCTCGAGCATCCTGCCCTTGACTTCACTCAAGATACGCTCTGTAACCTCGTTCCTCTCAACTGCGGATAATGAATTGAACACTTTATCCTGCATCAGCTGCTCGATAAGCGCCGTTGCCTGCGAATACCGCATTCCGGGCTGAGTGATCACCGTATGTTTTTCATTTGAACCTAAATTCGGCAGATGGAGAACGTCTATGTCGAAAGTCAAGTCCAAAAGATCAAGGTATTCCTTGATCTGAGCACGATGCGCTTCCGAAATGTTGACCGTCTGACCTTCGCGGTTTCTGATCTCAAGAAGCTCTCTCAGTCTTTCTGTAACTGTTTCGGTATCAATACGGTCTAAAATATCGTTCGTGCTTCTAAGGTTGTTTGCAGAAACGCGCAGGTCATGCGATTTGAACTGCCTCGTCAGCACCTCGAGAGTAAATCGATGGTTGATGTCCTCGATTATTCGGTTTATGGCGCTTGTCAATTCGTTCTTCTCATACAGCTCAACGAGGCTGCCGAAATGATCTCCGTACCGATAGTATTTAAGAGAATGCTGGATGTTCCTCGCTATCGCGCTGTCGACATATTCATCTGTGGAGGCTTTGGTCGCAAAGGTCGGAGCAGAGTTATAGTTGACTCCACCCATGCTCATCGTCCCGCCATAGCGAATGTATTCGTCTATTCCCTTGATCCCGAGCACGCGTTCAAACTCCCGGTAAGGGATCAGCGTCGTATGGAGCATTATGCAGCGATCATACAGCTGATCGTCCTCGGAGAATATGAAGCCCAGGGAATCCGTTCCGGAAAGCACTATCTTCATTCCGCTGGACGCATAGACGTCCGAGAACAGCGCGGCACCCTCAATGAAGTCCTCCATCAGCGTAACTTCGTCGAGAAAGATATAGCGGTACCCGGCATCCTCCAATTCCCGAAGCTCGCGGTTGATCCCGGCGAGGGTGTTGCTTGCGTTGATCTGTATGAAAGCGGCCTTATCGAACATCTCGTCCGTCATCTCGGAAATGACCTGACGGATCATTGTCGTCTTGCCTGTGCGCCTGAGACCATAGAGTATGAAGACTCTGTCCGATACTTCGCCGAATATGTAATCGTGCAGCGCGGGGAAGATATCACGCTTCTTAAAGTCCTTGACGGGAGTAATGAACCTTTTCAGCGCTTCGCCTGTCCTTGCCGCGGAGAACTGCTCATCCCTTTTTTCTGAGCGAACCGGCTCTTCCTTAAGAAGCTTTTGAAGCCGTTTTCTTTCGGCTATGGCTTCGGTAAGGCTTTCAAGCTCTTCGTCCTTGACACGCCTGCTCTTTTGCTTCCCATTCTCTCTCCACTGATAGTATGCATACCTTTTGCCGCTTATCGTTTTGTATGAAACTCCGCCGGAGGGAAGGGAGTCTATCTTCCTTTGGATCTCATTGCGTTCGCGCTCGGTCATTCAGATCACCTCCCGACACTATTATATCTATATTTTAACTTTGCTATCCGAAATTGTCAAGTTAAAAAGTTAGGCTGCCTAAAGAACACTGAACCGAGATCGTAAGAAGCCGTTCGCCCATCGTGTGAACTTGACTTAATACGCGGAGTTACCTTATAATGAAGCTGAGGAAGTGGCTTTCGACCGTTCTGTGATTCTCTCGGTGGAAGGAGGTAATCGATCACAGCATAGATCACAATCACACAAGTTACGGAGGCTTCGCCTCAAACACAAAACATACTCAATTATTCAGTAAGGAGGATAACAAAATGAACAATGAAAACTCAAACATTCATCCGGCGGACGGGCCGGGGATCAACGAAACAAATACTTCTTCCGCCGACAATAATGATTACGCAGAAGCCCGGGATGATGCAGGTTCGCCCGGGGTTGATTACAGGGACTACCGCGAATCCACTCATTCGGTCACATCAAAGATAGCGTATCTGATCGGAGTCAAAAAG
>CALEPU010000026.1 GCA_937913075.1 uncultured Clostridia bacterium | reverse complement strand
CAATCTCGGCGCAATTATAGGCAGCATCGTGAGCACGAGGCTCATGCTCGTTTTCACCAAGAAGATGTTCGGCAAGGATGAGCTTGCCTATGACCCGAGCGAGGATTACAGCTACGACAGGAACGACGGCTACGCCAAAAAGCAGAGCCTCGGAATGCGCATCATGAACGCTCTTTTGCAGGGCGGCAAAAACGGCGTTCAGTTGGGTCTCGGCATCATCCCGGGCGTCGTCATCATCTGCACCCTTGTTATGATGCTGACCCGCACGACGGAGACCTATACCGGCGCCGCCTATGAGGGCATCGGTCTGCTCCCCAAGCTTGCGGACAAGATAAACTTTATTTTAAAGCCCGTTTTCGGCTTTAAGGACGCGAGCGCGATATCAGTCCCCATAACGGCGCTCGGCGCCGCAGGCGCGGCGATTGGTCTCGTTCCCAACCTTTTGAAGAGCGGGCTTGCAAACGCGCACGACATAGCGGTGTTCACCTCCATGTGCATGTGCTGGAGCGGTTATCTCTCCACCCACGTTTCCATGATGGACACTCTCGGCTTTAAGCAGCTCACCGGAAAGGCAATAATCAGTCACACGATAGGCGGACTTGCCGCCGGCTTTGCCGCAAACTGGCTGTATCAGGGAGCTGCACTGCTGTTCAAGCTTTAAGCTTGCGGTCTCCGGCTCTTGACCGGGGCTCTTGATTTGACCCGTTGGAAGAAGCATCTCTATAATGAAGGACAGCGCAGCACAGCATAAAAAGATGACCGAGACGCCGATACCGCGTCTTATCACGAGCCTTGCCATCCCCACGGTGATGAGCCAGCTAATAATGGTCATTTACAACACCGCCGACACCTATTTTGTTTCGAGGATAAGCACCGCGGCAAGCGGCGCGGTCGGCGTTGTTTTTGCGCTGCAAGCCATTATTCAGGCGGTCGGCTTCGGCATTGCGATGGGCTGTCAGAGCACCGTAAGCCGCAGGCTCGGCGAAAAAAAGGACGACGAGGCGGCTGTTTACGCCAACAGCGGGCTTTTGATGACGGTGCTTTTGGGCTCCTTGATGCTTGCAGCGGGTCTTTGCACTCTGCGTCCGCTGATGCGGCTTTTAGGCGCGACCGACAGCATACTGCCTCTCGCGTGCGATTACGCAAAATACATACTGATCGGCGCGCCGATAATGTGCGCGTCCTTCCTGCTCAACAACATTTTGCGCGCCGAGGGTCACGCGACTGCCTCCATGATAGGGCTCTGCGCGGGCGGCATTGTGAATATAGCGCTTGATCCCTTGTTCATATTCGTTTTTAAAATGGGCATTTCAGGCGCGGCGCTTGCGACGATATTAAGCCAAGCCGTCAGCCTTTTTATTCTCTCGACCTTCTTTTTAAGGAAGAAGACAATAATCCGCATCGACCCCAAATTTATCAGCCGTAAATTCAAAACCTATTGGGAGCTCATAAGGATAGGCTTCCCCACGATATGCAGACAGGGCATGGCGAGCGTTGCCTCCGCGCTTTTAAATCGCGGCGCAGTGCAGTACGGCGCCAATATCGCCGTTATACCCGAGGGCGCTTCCGTCGCCGCAGCACAAGCGGCGATCGAGGAGGCGAGGGATGCGGCGCTTGCCGCGATGACCATATCGAACAAGATCTATATGCTCGTCCGAAATATCATAATCGGTATCGGTCAGGGCTTCCAGCCGGTCGCGGGCTATAACTACGGCGCGGGCAACAGGCAGAGGGTCAAGCAGGCGTTCAAATTCTCCGTGCTCATCGGCACCGTGTTCTGCTGTGCTGCATCAGCGGTGCTCGCGGTATTCGCTCCGCAGGTGATATCCGCCTTCCGCGGCGACGCTCTTGTTGTAGACGTCGGCTCGCTCGCGCTGCGCTTCTTCTGCGTATCAATGCCGCTGATGGCATACTCCACCTTTGTAAATCAGCTCTATCAATGTCTCGGGTTCAGCCTTTGCGCGACTGTTCTCGCAAGCTGCCGTCAAGGGATATTCTTCATACCGATAGTTCTCCTGCTGCCGCGGGCGATAGGTCTTACCGGCATTCAGTGCACACAGGCGCTCTCCGATATGCTCACCTTCCTTGTATCCATACCCTTCCGGATAGTGTTCTTCAAGCGGGTGCTGGACAAAAGCGCCGACAGCGAGGCTGCGCTCACCTGACAAGGCATTATTTCCCGGGAAATAATGCTCGAAACAATGCCCTCGATCGGCCGTCAAGCCGGCGTTTCGATCGTTCGCTTTTTCACATTATATAGTTTGACAGCACTCATTAGCCATGATATAATAAGACGTTGGGTCTTTAAGGCGATACTGCGATATCGGCAAGATCACCTGTGGCGGGCGTATGCCCTGCCTGTTGTGGCTTTGCCGTTGGGCAAGGCTTTTAATTTGTCCTAAGCGGTATTTGCACGAGGCTGAAATTAAAATGGGGGTCTTTGTTATGCAGGACAGGGTTTCGCTCAGGGTCTACGGCGATCATTCTATCCCTCGGGCGCTCGAGGGCTCCCTTGACGGCTTTATCGAAAAATACGGCGAGTTTGTTGTTTTTCCCGGTTTTTGCGATGTGCATGTGCATTTTCGCGAACCGGGGTTTTTTTATAAGGAGAGCATAAAAACCGGCACTATGGCTGCCGCTCGCGGCGGCTACACCGATGTGCTCACAATGCCCAACCTCGATCCCGTGCCCGACAGCGCGGAGCATCTTAAAGCCGAGCTTGAAATCATTGAGAGGGACGCCGTGATTGGCGTACATCCCTACGGTGCGCTCACGGTCGGTGAGCGGGGAATGGAGCTTGCGGAGCTTTCGGGAATCAATCGGTACGGCATCACACTCGTTTCGCTGGACGAGGGTTTCCGCGAGGAAATGGAGCCCGGAGCTGCGCCATTGGCGGACAGGCTTGCCACCCTCAAGGCGCTAAGCGATGCGGGGTGCAAAACTTGGGTGAGCATGGAACCCTACCCGACGCCGAACGTGCACGAACAAGAATTGCAGCCTGTTCTAGAGGCGATTTCGTTTACGGACCAGATTGTCTTTGGACGAGTGCACTACGACCGGCGCACGAGTGCTTATAAAGATCTGGACGCCTTCTATCGTAGGACTGCGGAGCAGGTGCGCACATTCTGCGAGGTGAACGGCATTGATTGCCACATCAAGAAGGGGACGTCGGATTAGGAGCTACAGCTCAAATTGCCATGAAGCCCTATCTTGCTTGATTTAGGACATTGGATGACATTGGCGGACAATAATCCCGTGATT
>CALEPU010000025.1 GCA_937913075.1 uncultured Clostridia bacterium | reverse complement strand
GGAGGCAAAGAAATTCAGTACCACGACACGGTCATCATAATCGGACAGCCGGAACTCACTGCCATCCACAAGGGTTGCCGTGAAATCCGGTGCCACGTCGCCCACCTCAAGATACTTCACTTCACCCTTGGCGTCATTGGCATAAGCCCGATCCGGAAATTTCTCCTCTTTTGAGGAATTCTCCTCGCCCGCGGCCCCATTCCCTGCGTCATCCGCGGTTCTTTCACCATCCGCTGTCTGATCTGCGCCGTCCTGACCTGCATCATTCCTCGCAGATGCTTCCGCATTTTGGGAAGCCTCCTCCTTCTCTGCCCCCGCCGTTCCACTGCCACTTCCACAGGCCGAAAGGCCCGTTGCCGCAAGGCACAGTGCCATGGCAAGCACCACACCCCGAAATCCATGATATCTATTCAACTCCCAAAAACCTCCGTTCCATACTTTGGAGTCCTATCTGTCTGCCCCAAAATCCAGGGCATTTCTTCCGCGATATAAAACTCCGATCACCTTCTCCGGCCCGGTCTTTGCTGAAGTTTCCAACACTACGGTTCCATAAAGGCCGGGCTTTTTCGCGTCAGCAAAACGCTCCGCCACGTTTGGAAGGGAAATGGCCAGGGCCGGAACGCTAAGAAACAGCGTCTGCCAAAGGAAGGGCACCGTTTCCTCCCTGTCGGCCTCATGAAAAGCAATGGCTTTTCCGTCCTTTTTCCCTTGGAAAATGCAGCCGATATTCGTCTTGCCCTTCGTACGCGGGCCGAGGCTCGCCGGATCGGGCAGCACCGCCTTCAAAAATTGCAGGGGGACGATTTTCTTGCCCTCGAAGTCAATCGGCTCGATGGAAGTCATGCCGACGTTCTCAAGGCATTTCAGATGCGTCAGGTAGCTCTGCCCGAACGTCATGAAGAAGCGGATGCGCTTGATGCCGGGAATGTTTTCGAAGAAGACAGCCGCCTCGGCGACGGTCATGTCGAGCAAATCGGCAATCGATTTGCCGCGGTAGGTGACTTCGAGTGTCTCGCGGTTATAACGCGCTCCGTCGCATACTTCGCAGGGCACGTAGATATCAGGCAGGAAGTGCATCTCGATTTTTATTATGCCGTCGCCGCTGCAAGCCTCACATCTGCCGCCCTTCACGTTAAAGCTGAACCTTCCCGCGTTGTAGCCGCGCAGCTTTGCGTCCGGAGTCTGTGCGAAAACGTCCCTTATAAGATCGAATACGCCGGTGTAAGTAGCCGGATTGCTCCGCGGCGTCCTGCCTATGGGCGACTGGTCGATGTCGATTATCTTGTCGAGTTTGTTTATGCCTATTATCTCGTCATGGTCTCCGGATCTAACGTGGGCACGGTTGAGCTCCCGCAGGAGCGTCTTTTTGACTATCTCGTTCACAAGGCTCGATTTGCCTGAGCCCGAAACGCCGGTGACGCAGGTAAACACGCCAAGCGGTATATCGACATCGATGTTTTTAAGGTTATTGACCCTTGCGCCGCGCACGGAGAGCATGCCGCTTTTGATGCGCCGCCGCTTTGAGGGAACCGGTATCGAGCGCTTGCCCGTTAAGAATTGCCCGGTGACAGAGCCCTCCTCCGCCATTATATCGCCAAGCTCACCGGCTGCTATCACTTTACCGCCGTGCTCGCCGGCGCCGGGACCAATATCCACTATGTAATCAGCCGAGCGCATGGTCTCCTCGTCGTGTTCAACAACTATAAGAGTGTTTCCAAGGTCACGCAGACCGCAGAGCGCATCCAAAAGCTTGCGGTTATCGCGCTGATGCAAACCTATCGAGGGCTCGTCGAGTATGTATAATACGCCGACAAGTCCTGATCCTATCTGCGTCGCAAGCCTTATCCTCTGCGCCTCTCCGCCTGAAAGCGAGCTTGCGGGACGCGAGAGCGTAAGGTAATCCAAGCCCACGTTTATCAAGAAGCCGAGCCTTGCATCGAGCTCCTTGACTATCTGCTCCGCGATCATGGTCTCCGCTTTTGAGAGCGTGAGTCCCTTAATAAACTCCCTCGCAGAAAGTACGTTCATATCGCTCAGCTCGGCTATGTTTCTGCCGCAGACGGTAACTGCGAGAGCCTCGGGCTTCAATCGCTTGCCTCCGCAGGAAGTGCAGGGAATGTAGCGCATATACGCTTCGAGCTGCTGACGCATGGTATCCGACTGAGTCTCCTTATAGCGCCTTTGCAGATTGGGTATTATACCCTCGAAAGGCGTGTCGAATGCGCCGCTTCCGTACTCGCGCTGGTACTGTATATGCAGGCATTTATCGCCTGTGCCGTAAAGTATGGCGCGTTTGCCCTCGGCGGGGATATCGCGCCAGGGGGTCTCGGCAGTAAAACCGTATTCCTTGCAGATGGCGGTAAAGTACATATCTGCCATGGTGTTTTGATTAGAGCTCTGCCAGCCGCTGACGATTATTGCGCCCTCTTTAAGAGAAAGGCTCTCATTGGGGACGATAAGCTGCTCGTCTATCGTCAGCATGGTACCAAGCCCCGTGCAGTCGGGACAGGCGCCGAAGGGACTGTTAAACGAGAACATCCTCGGCGTCAGTTCCTCTATGCTGATGCCGCAGTCGGGACAGGCATAGTTCTGCGAAAACAGCTGCTCCTGATCGTTGCCCAAGTTGTAGATCTTGGCAAGACCTTCGCCAAAGGCAAAGGCGGTTTCCAAGGAGTCGCTGAGGCGCGACTGCATACCGGGCTTAACTATTAATCTGTCGACGACCACGTCGATGGTGTGCTTCTTCTTTTTATCGAGCTCCGGCACATCGTCACTCTCGTAGATAACGCCGTCGACCTTGACACGAACATATCCCTCACGCCGTATGCGTTCAAAAACGCTTTTGTGTTCGCCCTTCCTCGCCCTGACGGCGGGTGCGATAACGAGTATCTTTGTGCCCTCCGGCAGCTCCATGACCTTATCGACTACCTGATCGATGCTCTGTTTCTCTATGGGTCTGCCGCACTGCGGACAATGAGGATGACCTATCCTTGCATACAGCAGCCTTAAATAATCGCTTATCTCAGTAACTGTGCCCACGGTCGAACGAGGGTTGTTGGAGGTGCTCTTTTGGTCTATGGAAATGGCAGGCGAAAGACCCTCGATATGATCGACGTCCGGCTTGTCCATCTGACCCAAGAATTGGCGGGCGTATGCCGAAAGCGATTCAACGTAGCGACGCTGACCCTCGGCATATATGGTATCGAATGCGAGCGATGATTTGCCCGAACCGGATACTCCCGTGAAAACGATCAGCTTGTTGCGCGGCAGCTCAAGGGTAACGTTTTTTAAGTTGTTTTCTCTTGCGCCCTCTATATAAATGCGGTCGTTCATACATTGTCCCCGTAATTTCAAAATCACTTTCTCGTTCTTTGCTTTGCCCTGCGTCTGCTGCCTATGGAGCCCGGCGCGGGAACGGGCGAGCCCTCCCCTACGTCTTTGCCCTGCAAGCGGAATAGTTCGTCGCGCAGCTTCGCTGCCTGCTCAAACTCAAGCTCCATTGCCGCCTGCCGCATCTGCTGTGTAAGCAGCTCTATCTTCTTGGCACGCTCGTCATTAGTCATGCTGTCGCCGGACTTCTTTGCCTTGGATGTTATCTCGATAACGTCGTGCACAGCCTTTTTGATGCTTTGCGGAGTGATGTGATGCTCTTCGTTGTAGCGCATCTGTATCTCGCGGCGGCGGTTCGTTTCGTCAATAGCCCTCTGCATGGAGTCCGTCACGGAGTCGGCATACATAATGACCCTTCCGTCCGCGTTTCTCGCGGCGCGGCCCACGGTCTGAACGAGCGAGGTCGTGCTCCGCAGAAAGCCCTCCTTATCGGCGTCGAGTATTGCCACTAATCCAACCTCCGGCAGGTCAAGACCTTCGCGCAGCAGGTTGATGCCGACGAGTACGTCAAACTCTCCCAAGCGCAGCCCACGTATTATCTCCATGCGCTCTATCGTCTCGATATCCGAGTGCATATAGCGCACACGCACTCCCATGCCGTCAAGATACTCGGTGAGCATCTCAGCCATGCGCTTTGTTAGAGTCGTGACAAGAGTCCTGTAACCCTTGGCGGCGGTGAGCCTTATTTCGCCCAGAAGATCGTCTACCTGACCGGTAACAGGGCGCAGCTCAATTAAGGGGTCGACGAGCCCCGTCGGGCGAATTATCTGTTCCGCTATTCGGGAGGCACGGCTAAGTTCATAATCGGCGGGAGTGGCGCTGACACAGATGATCTGGTTTATGCGCTGCTCAAACTCATCAAAGGTCAACGGACGGTTGTCGAATGCACTCGGTATGCGGAAACCGTAATCGACGAGCTCGGTCTTCCTTGCAAGATCGCCGCGGTACATCGCGCGAAGCTGAGGCAGCGTGACGTGCGACTCATCAACTATCGTAAGAAAACCCTTTGGGAAATAGTCCATCAGCGTGAAAGGCGGCTCTCCGGGCTTGCGTCCGTCAAAGTATCGGGAGTAGTTTTCGATGCCCTGACAGTAGCCGATCTCTCGCATCATCTCCATATCAAAGGTGGTGCGCTGCTCTATCCTCTGCGCCTCAATGAGCTTATTTTGCTGCTTGAAATCCTCGACGCGCTTTTCCATATCATGACGAATTTCATCAAGCGCGGCTTCCATTTTTGAGCTGTCTGCCGCATAATGAGTCGCAGGAAAAATAACGACGTGTGCGAGCGAATTCAAAGCCTGTCCGGTGACGACGGTTATCTCGGCGATATTCTCTATCTCGTCGCCGAAGAACTCGACCCTTATAGCCTTCTCAGCTTCGTTCATGGGGAATATCTCGACAACATCGCCGCGTACTCTGAAGGTGCCTCGGGAAAAATCTATCTCGTTCCTGGCGTACTGCATCTCCACAAGCTTTTGCAGCAGCGCGTTGCGCTCGAGCTGCATGCCTATACGGAGCGAAATGCTCATACGGTTATACTCCTCCGGACTTCCGAGAGCATAAATGCAGGATACAGAAGCGACGATTATGACGTCCTTGCGCTCGTTCAGCGCACAGGTCGCACTGTGCCTAAGTCGGTCTATTTCATCGTTGATAGAAGACTCTTTCTCGATGTATGTATCGGACGAAGCGATATAAGCCTCAGGCTGATAATAGTCGTAATAGCTGACGAAGTATTCCACCGCGCTGTCGGGGAAAAACTCCCTCAGCTCAGAGCAGAGCTGCGCCGCAAGCGTCTTGTTGTGAGCGATAACGAGAGTGGGCTTCTGTACCCTTTCAATGACCTTTGCCATGGTAAAGGTCTTGCCGGAGCCCGTAACGCCGAGCAGTACCTGCATACGCTCACCTGCGGCAATCCCCTCTGCAAGCGCGTCTATCGCCTGCGGCTGATCGCCGGTCGGCTCAAAAGGCGAAACGACCTTAAACTTATCCATAGCAACACATCTCCAAAAAACTCACATTATATTATACCACCAAAACCCGCCGTTACAATCCCCAAACAAAAATATTCCTTCTGTTCCATACATCTATCATTGTCAAGGCGCGGCGTAAATGTTATCATCCTTGCGAGGTGATGGACATGCTTATTAAGGTGCTGTTTGTGATATATGCGGCAATGATACCGCTCGTACCGCTCTACGGCGCAGAGCTCTATAAAAAGCAGGACAACAGGCGAAAAAGAAACGTCTGCTGGGTCGTTTTTGCCGTGCAGACGCTTATATCTTTGGGAAGTATAATATCATACCTGTAAACTAAAAGCCGGCTTGAAACCGGCTTTTGACATATTGACGAACTACCTGCGGGAAGCACCGAAGCTCTTTTCGCCGTAACGGATGATCATTACAATTGCGGGGCTCAGTATGAGGTTTACCGCAAGCTCAAAAATGAAGTTCAGCCCGACAAGACCGACTATCATAAAAGTACCTACGTCGGTACCGCCCGCCCACTCCTTTATAGTATCAAAGAAGAAAAGGCGGCAGCCGAGAAGGAATATGCCGGTATTGACTATCGGGCAGACAGCGGCGGATACGAAGACCGCGGCGGATATATCAAGATCGGGCTTCTTTATAAGCACATAAATCAATAGCGCGATGCCTACAACTGCAAGTATACAGCCGAATATTATGCAGAATTTGCCGGATCTCGCCATCGCAGCGGCCTCATCTGCGTCTTCAAATATCGTATTTTTGAGATGCAGACCGTAACCAAAGCATGCGCCGCCGCCTACGGCCATAAGACAGCTTGCGGCAATAGTGGCAAAACGCTCGGTTGCGTTGTTTTTGGAGAAAAGCTTTGCAAGACCGGTATAGACGAGACCGGAGCAGGCGCCTGCGAGCACGCCCTTTAAAATGACGGTAACGATCGTGCCAAAGGGGTTGATCGCCATAAAGGTTGCGGCGTCACCGGAGAGCAGAACAACTATACCGAAGACAAGACCGAGCCACGCACCGGCCCACACACCGAAAAGTGCAGCGCCGACGACAATGGGCATCAGCACGAGCGAAACCGAGAAGGTGCCGAACCTTATAGTAGCGCCTATAAACTGCAACACTACAACTATGGCGGTCAAAAGACCGAGACCTATTACGGTACGGGTGGTGTTTTTACGGGAAGCATAGGAAGAGTCCATATAAATTAACCTCCTTATATGATATGCGAACTATACATCATTTTATTGTATATTGCAAGAGCCGCTGTTAGATCGCTCAGAATATACACTGTTAGATCGCTCAGAATATAATGTGGAGCTAAGCCGATGGCAAAGCCGTAACGGTGACCATGCCCTCCGCAGACGAATATACGACGTTCACGCTATATACGCCTATGACGAAGGCGCATTTGCCCGAAGGATCGTCATATAAGGTCAAAAGCGCATCCTCAAGCTTTGCAATAACTGCGGCAGAGCTGCTGTCACCAAGCAGAGGAGCAAGATATCTTACGGCGTTCTCCGCATAGGATGAAAGCTCCGGCGCAGGCTCTTCGGTCGATAAATCGATTGAAGGGAAAAGCGCCGACCCCGAGGAGCTTTCCCTGCACTTGAAAGCAAAGCGGTATTTGACGCAAAGCGCTCCGCCCGACTCATATGCAATAAGCTGTACGGCGCTGCCGTCGCTTTCGGTTAAAGAAAGCCTCACGGCGTCGTTGGCAACAAGATACCCCTCAGAGGAAAATCGGCGGATATATATAACGCGCTGATCGTCAAGATAAGGGTCAACGGTCGGGGCAGCCAATGCCTCCGCCTCCTGCGCGGCAAGCTTGGCGTTGCGGCGGCTTGAAAGCACTATGAATATCGCAATAGCCACGAAACAGAACGCCTCTATAAGCAGCTTTTCGCGCTTGCGGCGCTTTGCGATCCTCTCGCGCTCGGCAGCGGTATGATTTGCCATTGTTCCTCCGTATATGGGTCAAGCAAAGGGAGCCGATGCCTAAACAGCGGGCTCCCTTGAATTTATATCAGGCAACGACTACGTTGACTATGTTGCGAATGGCGATGAACTTTCTGACGGTCTTGCCCTCCAACCACTGAGCAAGATCGGGATTTGCGAGCACGAGGCTTTGCAGCTCATCAGCGGGGATATCGGCGGGTACCGTCATCCTTGCGCGCAGCTTGCCGTTGACCTGAATGCCCAGCTCCTGCTCGTTTTTAACGAGTGCAGCCTCATCCCACTTGGGCCAACGCGCGTTGTAGAGAGGCTCGAAGCCGAGCTGCTCGTTCATCTCCTCTGCGATATGCGGTGCGAAGGGATCGAGGAGTATGAGGAGAGTGCGCATTTCGTCCTTGGTTATGCTGCCGTTTGAGTAGACGTCGTTGACAAAGCTCATCAGTCCCGCGATAGCGGTGTTGAACTTCATCTTCTCGATATCCTCAGTGACCTTCTTGATACATCCGTGGAGCGAGGCTCGCATCTCGCTGCGCTCCCCCTCCCCCTTGACCATGTCGAGCATTCTCCAAACGCGGTCAAGGAAGCGGCGGCAGCCCATAACGCCTGTGGTGCTCCATGGGATAGTCTGCTCGAAAGCGCCGATGAACATCTCGTATAGGCGAACCGTATCAGCGCCGAGCGACTTGCAAAGATCGTCCGGATTTATCACGTTGCCGAAGCTCTTGGACATCTTGCGACCGTCCTCTGCCAGTATCATACCGTGGCTCGTGCGCTTCATAAAGGGCTCGGGAGTACTGACAACGCCGATATCATAGAGGAATTTATGCCAGAACCTTGCATACAAAAGATGCAGCGTCGTATGCTCCATACCGCCGTTGTACCAATCGACGGGCATCCAGTAGTCAAGCGCTTCCTTGTCGGCAAGGCACTTGTCGTTGTGTGGATCGCAATACCGCAGGAAGTACCAGCTCGAACCGGCCCAGTTTGGCATGGTGTCTATCTCGCGCTCAGCGGGACCGCCGCAGTGCGGGCAGGTCGTGTGTATCCAATCGGTCGCACGCTTTAATGCGGAGGAGCCGTCGTCGGCAGGCTTATAATCCTCTATCTCGGGAAGCGTCAGAGGCAGCTCGCTCTCAGGCAGCGGTACCCAGCCGCATTTGTCGCAGAAGACGAGCGGTATAGGCTCGCCCCAATAGCGCTGACGGGAGAAGAGCCAATCACGCAGCTTGTAATTGGTCTTTTTATGACCGATGCCCTTTTCTTCAAGGAAGGTAATGATAGCCGCCTTCGCCTCCTCAACCTGCATACCGTTGAGGAAACCGGAGTTCACCATAACGCCCTTTTCGCAATCGGTGAACGCCTCCTTCTCGATATCTCCGCCTGCGACGACCTCGACGACGGGCAGACCGAATTTCCTTGCGAATTCCCAGTCCCTCGTATCATGCCCCGGTACCGCCATAATAGCGCCGGTGCCGTAGCCCATAAGTACGTAATCGGAGATCCAAACGGGAATGGGTTTTTCCGTTACAGGATTAATTGCATATACGCCCTTGAGCGGAACGCCGGTCTTTTCCTTGGCAAGCTCGCTCCTTTCAAAATCGGATTTCCTTGCAGCCTGCTCACGGTAGGCAAGCACCTCATCCATATTCTCGATCCTGTCATGAAGCGTGTTTACTAACGGATGCTCGGGGGCTACTACCATATAAGTTGCTCCGAACATCGTATCGGGCCTTGTGGTATAGATCTTGAGCCCTTCAGGGTAACCTTCAATCGCGAAGGCGACCTCCGCGCCGGTGCTCCTTCCTATCCAATTCTTTTGAGAGGTCTTGACCCTCTCGACAAAATCGACCTTGTCAAGATCGTCAATGAGCCTGTCGGCATACTCGGTTATTTTGAGCATCCACTGGCTGCGGGTGATGCGCACGACAGGCGCGCCGCAGCGCTCGCAGGTACCGTCGATGACCTCCTCGTTTGCAAGACCGACCTTGCATGAGGTGCAGAAGTTTATGGGCAGCTCCGCCTTGTATGCAAGCCCCTTTTCGAACAGTTTGAGGAATATCCATTGGGTCCAGCGGTAATATTCGGGGTCGGAGGTGTAAAGCTCCCTTGTCCAATCAAAGCTGAAGCCGAGCATCTGCATCTGACGGCGGAAAACGGAGATGTTGCGCTCCGTAACCTTGCGGGGATGCTCGCCCGTCTTAATTGCGTAGTTCTCGGTCGGCAGACCGAAGCTGTCGTAGCCGATGGGGAAAAGCACATTGTACCCGTCGAGCCTCTTCTTCCTTGCGATAACGTCAAGCGCGGTATAAGGGCGCGGATGCCCGACGTGCAGACCTGCTCCGCTGGGGAAAGGGAACTCTATCAGCGCATAGTACTTGGGAAGAGAATGATCCTCCTTTGCCTCGAAGCAATGCGCATCCTGCCATACCTTCTGCCATTTTTGCTCAACGGCGATATGGTCGTATCTGTCAGCAGCCATGGTTTTATCTCCTTGATTTTAAATCATCACTAAATTTTAATCTAACATAGGGACAGTGTCAACCCTCAAATCCAAAGCGGGCCGACATATAATCCTTGATGGAAGCGTCGTATTTTGCGGTGTCCGTGATCCTCAGCATTGAGTGAGCGCCGTGCTCGAACCAGACAAGCTGTTTTATATCACTCCCACAGGCGGCATAAAGCGCCTCGGCCCGCTCGGGAAGCGAGTAGAAATCTTCGCGGCTGTGCAGCATGAGGAGCGGCTTTTTGTACGAGGATATAACGTCAATGGGTCCCTTTTTCATATTACAGTGAGTGAAAAGGCGGAACCAAAGATTTGATAAATTCAATACGAGCATGCTCTTTTTGTGCTTTTCTTTTGCGTGCTGAACGAAGCTCTCGAAGAAATTGGCATACATGCCCTCCGCTGTCATGCCGATGATATAATCAGGGCAGTCTTCACTCGTCATTGCATAGAGCGAACAGGCGGAACCTATGCAGATACCGTGCAGATATATGCTTTTCGTGCCGAGCTCGTCGTGCAGATACCTGCTCCATGCGATGAGATCGCGGTGCTCGTTGAAGCCGAGTGTGTTGTATTTCCCGTCGCTGAGCCCATGCGATCTTTGGTCTATGGTCAGAATGTTGAAGCCGAGCTCATGATAGGGCTTTGCAAAATAATAGCCGTAGCAGAGCCCCTCCGTCCTGCCGGGGACGATGACACAGGTCCTTTCCGAGCCGAAATCATAGTATTCGGCATATAAATTCAAGCCCTCGTTTACTATATGCAGATCCTTTTTGCAAGAGGCGTTGGCTTGCGCCCACTCCGCTCCCACGGCATACATTATGCGCTGCTGCGGATCATCGGGAAAGGAGCATTGCCTCGTCCACTTATTTTTGTTCCCGCGGCGCAAAACTATGGCGAATACGATGTATGAGCCGAGGATAACGAATATTGCGTACTGCACTAAAAGAGCGCCCAAGACTATGAGCGTAATGTTGAGCCCGCTCATGAGCGGAGCGGCTGAAATGCCGCAAGGGAACTGCGCCGACATCATCGCTTTGCCTCCTTTTCTTCAAGTATCTTTTTGTCGAGCAATGCTTTCAGCTCCATCGCCTTATCGTGTACTACGTTGTTGAGATACTCTATCTGCTCCCGCGTTGGATCGGACGTGGGGCACAGATCGCCGAGCCTTATGCTCTTGCCTATAATGGCGTGCGCACGCTTCTTTATACCGTACTGTCCGTCAACTATGAGCGGAACAATAGGCACGTCAGCACGCAGAGCAATTAAAACGTAACTGGGCTTGAACCCGTGCATTAGCCCGTCCGTGGTGTTGTGAGCCTCAGGATATATTTGCAAAAGCTTGCCCATGCGCAGCACCTTTACACCTTCGTCCATAAAGCGCATCCTTTTGATATCCCTGTCTGCCCTAATTCCGCCGATTATTTTTATCGACCAACGCAGGAATGCAGATTTTTTAAAAACCTCCTCCAGCATTATGACGTAAACCTTGCGGCCGAAATAGTGGAAGAGCGTTATCATGTAGTCGAGACCGCTGAAATGATTTGAGACGATGAGCGCCGCTCCGCGTATTTTGCGGTTTTCCTTTCCGATCTCATCCTCATAATAGATCCTCGTTTTAAAAACGAGCTTGTACAGCGGCCAGCCGGTAATGATGGCAAAGTATCTTAACAGTTCGTTTATAGCCGACATATTCTCTCCTGTACGCCCTCAGCCATATCGCTAAGCGTGTAGCCAAAGCCGTCGGACTCAAAATCCATAGTTATGCCGAAGCGGTTGTCTATCTCGCTTATAAGCGTAAGATAATCAAGACTAGATCCGCCGAGGTCGTGAATAAAATGCGCGTCGTCAGAAATCGACGCCTCGTCTATGCAGAGCACGCTTGCGATAAGCTCGCGCAATATAAGCTTTATCTCGGTATCGACGCTATCCCTCGTATCTGCTGCGGCCTCAATGCTGTCAAAGAGCCTAATGCTGCCGTCATCTATCCCCTTACGGAGGAAGGCGCGGCTGACCTTGATCTCTCCATCATTCATTATGTGGTCGTAGGTATAATAAACCTTTGCGACGCGGTAAGCCTGCGGAAGCTTATCGTTGCAGAGCTTAACCGCTTCCGCTATGCGCCGGCGCTGGAGGCCTAATAGCGTGGTGGGGAGCTGAACGAGAAGTTCTAATTTTGAATTGCCGCGGTCGCCGAGCACGCAGAACGCGGATGCGTTCGGAAGCTCAAAAGCCTTTTCGGCAAAGTCGGGATTGAGCTTTTCACCCGATGCGCCGAAAACAAGGTCGGAAGCTCTGCCGCAGATGTAATATCTGCCGCGCTTATCGCGTGTCATTATATCGCCGGTGTCGAATTTATCGCCGGCGCCCTGCGGGACGCCGTCTATGATCAGCCTTTTGCATAAGGACTCGCCGCTGACCAATAGATGCCCGCATTCGTCAAGCTCGTATCGTACTGAGCCGAAGGGCTTGCCGACGGAGTTTTCCGTTCGCCTGTCCGCCCGTCTTGAAAGCTCTACCGAGGTAATGCCGATCTCGGTCATGCCGTAACCGTTGTAAAGAGGATAGCCAATGCCGTTTATGAGCCTCAACGCGCTGTCCTTTAAATAGCTTCCACCCGAAATGCAGAAGCGGATGCTGTCGCCAAACAACCTCGTACGCACTTCACGGAAGGCGCGGGAGGCAAACCGCTTGCCCAGCCATGGGCTTATGCTTTGCAGACGGATGGAAAGACCGATCCCCTTCTCAAATCTTTTCCTTGTCTTGTCATCTCTTGACGCGAGCTCGCGCTCGACGGCCCTTTCAACGCTGTGCCATAAAAGAGGTACGCCGAATACGTGAGTGACCTCATGGCGGCGTATTGTGTGCAGTATAGCGTCAGGCGTTAGCGAGGGCAAAAAAACGAATGTTACACCGAAGAAACAGAACCAGAGATAGCCGGCTTCAAGACCGAATATGTGATACAGCGGCAGGAACATGAGCATTTTCAGACTGCCGTGATAAAAAGCGCGCATCTCCCGGTTGACCTTCAATATCTGCTCGCAGTTTAGTATTTGGAGCGATATCTCACGGCCGGTGTAGATGCAGATCTTCTTTTTGAGGGTCGTTCCGCTTGTTGTGAGTGCGATCTCGTTGCCGAACGCTACTGAGGCGTTTGCCGTATCAGAAAAGACGGCGGTCTCCCCTGTCCCCGCTTCCGTCATAAGCTCGCCATATGATAGCTCGTTCGAGGCGATATTCGGAGCGCTGCCTGTAAATATAACTGTATCGCAGTCAAGGGCCGACAAAATCTCGGCAGTAAACTCTCTCGGCTGCATCAGATTGATCAGATAGGGCTTGTTTCCGCTTTTGAGGATAGCCCAAAATAGGACTATCCACTCGACACTGTTTTGAGAGTAAAGCCCAATAAACCGACCGCGAGGTTCATTGGATGAGCATTTTGAACGAATGCCGCAAGCTGCCCTCTCGATAAGCTTCTGCACCTCGCCATAGGTGTAGCTCTTTATCGAAACGGCGTGGGACTCCTCCGCCATTATCTTTTCGGGGAAAGCAAACGAAATGCGGTAGATATCGCCGAGCGACATATCGCTGTTTTTAAGCTGTATGCAGTTGTCATGCACAAAGCGGACGACGGAATTCATAGATGAATATAAGGCGCAAGCCTCGATCGGTTATTGATCGTTTTTGCCGAGCTTGGCAATATTCTTCGGAAGGAAGAATGCCATGACGAATGCGGCAAGGCAGAAGAACGCGACTATGACCGTGATGTATGCTGCGCCGTTATGCTCCTTTAAGTAGGTCAGAATGAGCCCCGAGGCGACGCCCGCGGATACGCCCTCGAACAGACCTTCCACGGCAAAGTACATCGAGGATGCGCAGATGCCGGTCCGAGCATTCTCCTCAGCGGCAAGCTGCGAGGGTACGGTGTAAGTGATCGAGAAAAACGCGCCAATCGAGAACGAGGCGATTATTCCGCCGATCGCGCCCATTATACTGAGCTGTGTCGAAGCCTTGGGCAAACCGAGACAGAAATACATTAACAGCATGGCGGCGGAGAATACGAGCATCACATACTGGAAGCCGAATTTAAGCCCACGTTTTTGCACGAGCTTGTTGTAAAGCAATATGGTCAATGGCACAGGCGCGAAAGAGCAAGCCATTACTATCGTCATATTTATTCCGGTGGTCGAGAAGAACTCGTTTATTCCGCTGAGGAAAAGCTGCAAACCGATATTCATGACGAATACAACGCAGAGCCAATAGAGGAACGATCTGTTCTTGAAGGATACCGAGAAGGCTCTTGCGATACTGACGCCCTTTGCGTCGCCTGCCTCGCGCTCCGCGGGCTCGTCCAGCGTAGAATGCTCCTTGATGAGGAAGAAGGGTATCGCCATAGTCAGGCTCAGGGGCAGGAAAATAAGCGCTACCGTGCGAATTTTTATCGACATACCGACGAACACGGGTATCAAAGCATAGCCGAGAATAAAGTAGATCACGTCGCAGACGGACTTAACATTTGCTATGAACACCCTGTCCTTCTCGTTGTCAACTATTTCGGCAAAGGTGCCGTAGTAGGTGACCATAGTAAGAGTATAGAACGAATAGAAAATGCAGAGAATGACGGCAAACCAGATGGTGTTGAGTATGCTCGCCTCACTGTTGAGGGGCTTTAAGAAGAGCAGATACGCAATTACCATTGGAATAAAACCGATGAGTATAGCCGGACGCCTGCGTCCCCATTTTGTTTTGAGGTTGTCTGTCAGCGAGGACATCGGGATATCGATAAGTCCGTCGATTATCTTGGATACGAGCACGAGCACGCTCCAAATACCGGCAACGACAAGATCGCGATTGAGATAGGTCCATGACTCGACGTGCTCCTCAAAGCCGCCTACGAGCAGTGCACTGCAAAGGTATGAGCCGACGATGAGATTGAGCATGTTGACTCCGAAGCCGGCACAGCCATAGAGCAGCATCTGCCATCGTTTGGTAAGCTTTTTCATTTAAGATACCCCCCTGCTAATTGAGAAGAATTGATCAAAAGGTTTTCAGCGCATCCAGTTGGGAAAGCGCGTCGCTCCTGCCGAGAGCGATAAGCGATCTGATGTTGTCCCTGCTGAAAAGGGCGCAGCTCCCAAGCTCCTCCGAGGGCGTGATATACGTTACCTCGGCAGCGTTTGACCAGCGTTTTTTCGGTGCGGGACAGTTCGTGCGTATGCAAAGGAATTTTGAGTAGCCCCTGCGTTCCATCATTGCGATAGGAATATTATCGTATATGCCGCCGTCAATAAAATAGGTGTCGCCGATCTTTAAAGGATTAAATGCGGCATAATTCGCGCTTGCGGCAACAAAAAGCGGCAGCATACCGAAGTCGATATCCTCGACAGTCAGCTCTTTCACTTTTATGCCGAAGGCGCCCGGCACATTTTTTGCTTTGAGGTAGTTGCCCATAAGCTCGCGGGTCGTCATATTGAGTATATCGTTTAGCCCGGGTATTTCAACTGTTACGAGCCCGAAGTCCATATCCGAGGCACGGATGGCTGCTTCGTCAACGTTGTCCATTACGACCTCGCGGTACTGGTCGGAAACCTCCCGATGCTTTTTGGAGGAGTTGCGCCATTGCGAAAGCACGAACAGGACGGTCGGCAGAT
The DNA here is from genome assembly GCA_937913075.1 of uncultured Clostridia bacterium. Classification (GTDB taxonomy): domain Bacteria; phylum Bacillota; class Clostridia; order Christensenellales; family CAG-138; genus UBA3857. The sequence goes on along the minus strand of CALEPU010000025.1, from coordinate 5,125 downwards.
CAAGCACCTTTTCGCCTGCGTAGATCCTGTCAGCAAGCTTTTCGAGCTTGGGCTCGTGGAACATAACAGTCGGTGAAATGCGCTCCCAAAAGCCCGCAAGCCGCTCCACTCCGCCTGAGATATAGAGCGCAGCGTTCAATGCGCCGAAGGATGTGCCCGATACCCCGCCGAAATCCGGCAGCAAACCGCTCTCCTCAAGCTGCATCAAAACGCCATATTGGTAGGCGCATTTTACGCCTCCGCCCTCCAACACGAGGCAGGGTTTTTTAACTTGCGCCTTCATACGGCGCGGCTCTCAACAATATACTTCATGTTCATATTATTCAAAAGAAAGCAGCATATCATACGCCTCGGCGCGGGTGTTAATGGTATCCACGTCGGTGTACTCGCTCCTTGCGGCGATGATATCCGCGACCTTCTCCCCTGCCTCCGCATCAAGCGATGCGCCGAGGAATACCGTAACTACACTGTATTCGTTTTTCTCGAAAACGGCGGCGCAAACGGCTTCGGCAACGGCGAATGGATCGGAGTCAATGCCGAGCAGCCTTGAGCCTGCAAGCGCGATGTAGTCGTTCCTGCGGATAGACCGACTGTCGTAAACGGCATCCTTGACGGCGCGTGTTACGGTGACGGTGAATATCGAGACGATATTCTCCATGAGCTGATTTGTGACGCCCTCAATATCGCATGAGTCGAAATCGAGCATCGAAAGCGCAGAGTAGCATTCCGCGGCGGACTTGCTCGGCAATACTATCACCCGCGCATCCTTGTAGAGACCGCTCGCCTGCTCTGCCGCGAATATCGCGTTTTTGCTGTTGGGAAAAACGAAAATAACACTGCACCCCGTATCCGCAAAGGCCTCCGTAAAGTCCTTTGCGGAGGGATTGTAGCCGGAGGATGCGTCTATAACAACGTCTGCGCCCATAGCAAGATACCGCTCGCGCATAACGCCGTCATGGCTCACAGCAACAACGCCAAAGGCAGAGGCGCTGCGCTGCGGGCTTAAATAAAGCCTGCTTGCCTCGCTGTGCTGAACGGACATGTTTTCGATCTTGACCGCAAGGAACTCCCCGAAGCGGTGACAGAAAGCGAGCAGCTTCTCGGGCTCTGAGGTGTGGATATGTACCTTGACCTTTTCATCCTCATAGGAGGTTACTATCGAGCTGCCGAAAGCCGATATCCCGTCCTTGAATGAAGCATAGTCAAAGCTCTGCTTGCCCTTCAAAAGCTGAATGAGCAACTCTGTACAATAGCCGAGCGCAAACTCGCTTTCGGGATTGAATTTGGAGTAATCTATATAGTGCGCGTCGGACTGCTCCTCATCCTTGTTTTCAATAGGCTCGTTGTTGAGATACTTCTGCATACCCTCGAACATATACACGAGCCCGGCGCCGCCGCTGTCTATTACGCCGGCGGATTTGAGCACGGGAAGGAGCTCCGGAGTGTTTTCAAGCGAAACGTATGCCGCCTGCAAAAACACTGCTATCGCTTCGTCTATGGCGGAGATGACGCTTCGCTTGCAGGCGGAAGCTACCGCCGCACTGCTCTCGCGCAAAACCGTCAGCATGGTTCCCTCAACCGGCTCGGCAACGGCACGGTAAGCACAGGCTACGCCGGCTTCAAAGGCGGCGGAAAGCTGCTCGCTCCTAATGCTGCCGGCGTCGTAAAAGCACTCGCACATGCCCTTTAAAAACTGACTGAGTATAACGCCGGAATTGCCGCGCGCGCCAAAAATAACGGCGGTAACGAACGCCCGTGCAAGCGTATCCAGTTCATCGCTGCCGCTGCGTATAGCGCTCATGCCGTTTTCAAGCGTGAGTATCATATTGGAGCCCGTGTCTCCATCCGGCACGGGGAATACGTTTAGGTCGTTTACCTTCTCACGGTACAGACGCAGGTTTTTAAGACCGTGATCAAGCAGCTCCCGGAATTGTTCGCCATTTATTTCTTTAAGCATATTCTGTCCTGTACAAAAGAATTCGGATTATTTGCCGAGTACCCGAGCAAGAGTCTCCTTCTCCTCGGCAAGGTCCTCAGTAATGGGCTTGCCAAGATAGTATACGCCGAGCATGCCCGGACCGATATTGGGAGCGCAGCCCATGAAGACGTCGGAAACGAGTACCTTTTTGACAGGCACAAGCTCGGCAAGCCTCTCACAAAGCACGCAGGCAAGCTCTTCCCTATCTGTATGGGAGATGAGTATATACTGCTCCTCAGGGCGCTCGATCGTCGCGGCAACGTATTTTGCGGTAGCATCTATCGCCTTTTTTATACCCTTTGCCTTGCCGAGTATGGTAGTATAGCCCTCGGCATTGCAGTCGCCCATGGGCTTGACGCCTGCAAAGCTGCCCATTATAGCCTTGCCCATGGTTATCCTGCCGCGGCGGGCGATAAACATAAGATCGTCGATCGGCCCCATCTGGTGAACGCGGCGCTTGTTGTTTTCCAGCCAATCGACTATCTCGTCAAAGCTCTTGCCCTGCTTCTGCATGAGCAGCGCGTTTATGACGAGCACGCCAAATCCGCCCGACATACGGTAGGAATCAACGCAGGCGATTTTAGCATCGGGATGATTGGCAAGCACCTGCTTCCTTGCGGCGCTCGCAAACCTGTGAGTCGCGCTGATGCTCGAAGAGAGCGAAATGCTGATGATATCAATACCGCGCTCGACGTAGTCTGAGAAGATACCGTAATACTCCTCGGTGTTTGCGGGAGCGGTGCTGACAGAGCGCTTCTTGTCGCCGAGGATCTTATAGAACTCATCCCGGCTCATCATGTCCCAATCGAGCGTGGCAGCTATATCAAGCTCACCGTCAATAATAACGTGACCGCGCACATAGTCTTCAAGTCCGAACAGCTCGCGTAGATCCGTATTAAGATCGCAAGTAACATCCGGCAAAATAACAAAAGGCATAAACTATACCGCGCTTTCTGATATATTTACGGCATAAGCACGCAATACGAAAACAAAGCAGCGCTTATCCTCGCAGGTCTATTTTACCATATTTCGCCATAAAGCGCAACAGCATGGGATAAGCTGTTTGCGATAACAAAATGACAAAATGACAGCATCAACGGGGTTGTATGCGATAGATAGACAACGGAACCGAGCGGCGGCACAAAAAAGGCGGTTCGTACAAAACCGCCAAAGCTCATTCAATTTTCCATCTGCTTGCCCATAAAGCCTGCCGCGGTCTCGCACACCTTTGCCTCTGCGTTGCCTATTACCGCACCGGGTTCGCGTGAGAGCAGCATCACTGCGCCGATCGAGTCGCCTGCCGCAAGTATCGGCACTACCATCTGTGCAGTGTACTTTGTGGGATTGTCGCCAAGTGTAATGCTTATCATGGAGCCGCCATCGGATATCGCGGCCTTGTGACGCGCGCGCGACTGCATTATCTCCTCGACCTGTGAGCTCACGGGTCTGTCTGCAAGCTCCTTTTTGCCGCTGCCGGACACGGCTATTATGCTGTCCTTATCGCAGATCGCGGCTATGTGATTGACCGACTGATGTATCGAGTCGGCATATTCCCTCGCAAAATCACCAAGCTCGCCTATTGGGGAATACTTTTTGAGTATTACCCCTCCCTCTCTGTCAACAAAGATCTCGAGAGGATCGCCCTCGTGTATCCTGAGCGTGCGCCTAATCTCCTTGGGTATGACTACCCTGCCAAGCTCGTCGATCCTGCGTACAATTCCCGTTGCTTTCATACATTTTTCTCCTTGAATTAATATGCTGATATTATTTGCTTAAAACGGATAATTATACTGAAACGAGCATAAAAATGCCGTCCGCGGATTAAAGCCTAAGCTGCGGACGGGTCTTCAAATATCAAAACAGCTTTATTTGGTTGGAGTCGGGTAGACTGTTAAGACAGCCGAGCGATTCCATCTTTTCGAGTATTGCCGAATTCACCCTCGTTCTCATAACGAAATCCTCTTTGGAGAGGTATTCGCCGTCCATCGCCGCGCTCTCGATACCCACGGCAACGCTCTCTCCGAGCCCCGCTATTGAGGTGAAGGGCGGGCGCAGCTTGCCGTCCTCAACGGTAAAGCGCTTTGCTTTTGACTTGTAGATGTCAACGGGCAAAAGCTCAAGCCCGCGCATGTTCATCTCTGCGACGACTTCCAATATGGTAAGCGCGTCCTTTTCCTTCTGGTCAGGCTTATCTTTCTTTTTTATCATGCGGATATTCTCCATCACCTTATCGAGCCCGCCATAACAGAGCTCAATATCAAAGGTGTCAGCTCGCACGGTGAAGTATACCGCATAGAACTCCAGAGGATGATGCACCTTGTAATAAGCAACGCGGAAGCTCATCATAACATATGCTGCAGCGTGTGCCCTGGGAAACATATACTGTATCTTTTTGCAGCTTTCAACGAACCATGCCGGCACGTTGATCTCGTTCATCATTTGCTCCATCTCGGGCTTCAAGCCCCTGCCCTTTCGTACGCTTTCCATGGTTTTAAAGGACATCGAGGGGTCTCCGCCCATCGAGATCAGGTAGTTCATGATATCGTCACGGGTGCAGATGACCTCCATAAGAGTCGCAGTGCCGTTTTGAACAAGAAGCTGAGCGTTGTTGTTCCAAACGTCTGTGCCGTGCGAGAGCCCTGCGATACGAACGAGCTCCTCCATGGTCGTAGGCCTTGTTTCCATCAGCATACCGCGCACAAAGCCGGTGCCGAATTCGGGTATACCAAGCGAGCCGACGTCGCAGCCCAATGGTTCAAGACTGATTCCAAGGGGTCTGTCGGTGCTGTAAATCGCCATGGTGTCGGGATCGTCGAGCGGTATGCTCCGCGGATCGAGACCTGTGAGGTCGTGAAGCATACGCAGTACAGTAGGATCGTCATGCCCTAAAATATCGAGCTTGACAAGCTTGTCGTCTAACGCGTGGAAATCAAAATGCGTGGTAACGCTTCCGCTGTCGTTTTTATCCGCCGGGTGCTGCACCGGGCAAAAGTCAAAGATCTCATACTCCTCGGGCACTATGACTATACCGCCGGGGTGCTGCCCCGTCGTTTTTTTAACTCCGAGACAGCCCGAAACGAGCCGATTGGTCTCCGCCTCGGATACGTGCATATCCATATCCTCGCAGTAGTGCTTTACATAGCCGTA
>CALEPU010000024.1 GCA_937913075.1 uncultured Clostridia bacterium | reverse complement strand
AAGGCTTGGCTTTTTTAGCTGAGCGCCGCGGAGGAAAGCGGATGCGCCTCCGCGGTATATCCTATAACTAACACTTCAATATTGGGGGGATTGTCAGGATGCCATCGGCATCCGATTTTGTTTTATTGCGGGAGTCGAACCCCGAAAGGGCGTGAAGCGTAAAAAAAGCCAAAGGCTTGGCTTTTTTAGCTGAGCGCCGCGGAGGAAAGCGGATGCGCCTCCGCGGGAAGCAAGCGATTACTGTTCGTAAAGCTTTACTCCCGAATCAATCCCAAAAACACTTCCGCCGTCTTCTCTATAAGCTCATCGGGATATTCATATCCCTCGGTATGCAGCGGAGCCGTTGCTTCGCCGCTGCCAATACCGAAGAACAGAGCCTCGGTATGCTTTGCATAATGACCGAAATCCTCCGACCAGCGGAAAGGAACGTCCGGATATTTATAGCCGATTTTTCGTTTTATCAGCTTATCTTCCGCTTCTCTTACTACGGAAGCTTCGTTTACGGTTGCCGGGAACTCGTCAAACAGAGCTATCCTATGCTCGACGCCGAATTTGCTTGCGAGCTCAGCGGCTTCTTTTGCGGCTGCTTCTTTTAACATATCAAGCCCATGTTGAGCTTCCGAACGCAGCGTTGCGTAGACGGCTCCCTTTGAAGCAGCGACGCCGAATGCCTTTTCGCCCGAGTACATTCCTACAATAGTCGCTATCGTCATTGCGCCGAGTGTGTCTTCTATTCTTTGTGCCTCAATTGGCAGGTCGATAGCAAGCTGTGCTGCCGCCGGAGTTGGGTTTATGCCGTTTTCGGGATAAGCCGCATGAGTAGGCTTGCCTATAAAATCGATCTGCATACCACAGCTCGCACAGGCAAAAGTGCCGCTCTTTAACAACACAAGACCCATTGGCTCACCAGGGATATTGTGACATCCGTAGATCCTTTCGATATGTTCGAGCTCAAACAGCTTACAACAATCCGCGCCGCCGACGCCTATCTCCTCACCGTGCTGGAACAGCAGTATTATGTTTTGCCCAAAGGTCTTGCCTTCGATCAGAAGCGCAAGCGCAAGGAGCGCCGCAGTGTGACCGTCATGGCCGCAGCGGTGCGCTGCACAGCCGTTTTCCGCCGGTATGGCGTCGAAGTCGGCACGGAAGGCAGTCGTCTTCCCTGCCCCTTCGCGGTGAACTGCGTACATCCAGAGCCCCATATCGTGCAGTTCAAGCGTCGTTTGCTCGGCTAAGAAATTCAGTATGAAAGCCTTTGTATTCTTCTCTTCGCATGACAGCTCGGGTATATCATGGAGCCTGTGCCTTGCTGTTTTAATAAGCAAAAGCTGCTCTTCGTTAAACAGAGTGTTGCTCATAGTTCGACCTCTGCTTCAATATATTTTGCAACCTCACAGGCCTCTGTTCCGCCATCCATTAGCCTGTTAATAAGTTCAGACTTGTCGTATCTTGCGCCGACTATAAGCCCGCAAAGCTCCTCGGAAAGCGTTGTGTCGAGGGCGTCGGTAAATACATTTGCTTCTGCAACGACGCCGTTTTTCAGCTTCATCAGTATTTGCAGCTCGCCAAAGGTGAACCTGTGCTCTATACTGCGGTCAAAGCTTGGAGCCATTCCCAAACGCCACTCCCATGATGTGTGCTGGGTATACAGCCGCTCGATGACCGGTGAGTGTGCATCAATGACCGGCTCATCATAACTGCCGCCGTATTCCTCAAAAAAAGCATTCGTGATCGCTCGCTTCATATCATCAACCGTCACGGGAGCAAGCTCTTTTAGATTGCAGACCCTAGATCTGACCGAGGAAACGCCCTTGGCTTGGAGCTTTTGCTTTGAAACGTTTAGATAATCAGACAGCCTTGTCATATCGGTATTGACTAGCACGGTGCCGTGCTGTCCCCTCGCCCTGCCCCAAACCGCATAGGCGTTGCCGGAGAACTTGCGCCCCTCGGCGAGAATATCGTTTCTGCCTGAGACCGTCGTCTCAATACCGAGGCTGTTGCATGCATTCATTATAACCTTGGTTTGCCTTTCGGTATCATAGATAAATTCGTTTGTTATAAATGAAAAATTGAGGTTGCCTCTGTCGTGATAAACCGCTCCTCCGCCTGTGTGCCTGCGCACTAACTGCACGCCGTCGCGCTCCATGCGCTCCACACGGCATTCACGCCAAGCATTCTGATTGCGCCCGATTATTACTGCGTCGTCATTGACGTACATATAGAGCGTTATCCCGCCAAGACAGCCGTTGTGATACTGTTCGAGCAGGTATTCATCCACGGCGAGGTTCATATAGCCGTCGCCTGTATTGCTGATGTAAATATGAGTTTCCATAGCGCAATTATACAACTATGCTCCGTTTAATTCAACACCGCTCGAAGGAATGTTATTGTATTGAGGGCGCATCGGTGATATAATTTCATACAAATCTTTTCAAGGAGGACAGCATGGATAACGGCAATACCGGCACTTCTTCCGGCGTACTTAATGATATCAAGGCAATATTAACGGAGTTCTGCGTCAAATACGGGTTGAAGCTGATCGCGGCTGTCGTCGTATTGATAGTCGGGCTTTGGCTTGCAAAAGTGCTCGCAAGGGCGATTTCAAAATCGAAATGGATCAATAAAATCGACAAGGACGTTCGCAGCTTCGCATTGAGCGCAATAAAGGTGCTGCTATATATAGTTATAATAGTGACAGTAGTAGCTATTATGGGCATACCCATGGCTTCTGTTGTAACAGTCATCGCAAGCTGCGGCGTTGCGATAGGGCTTGCGCTCCAGGGCAGCCTTTCAAACCTTGCCGGCGGATTGATGCTTTTGATATTTAAACCATTCCACGTAGGCGACTATATTATCGTTGGCGATAACGCAGGATTTGTTGACGAGATAGGCATTTTCAACACCTCGCTGACCACGCTCGACAATCGAAGAGTTGTGCTTCCCAACGCAGCACTTTCAAATTCACAGCTCATAAACACGACCTATCACGACGAGCGTATGGTCGATCTTGAGTTTTGCGCAGATTGCGACGCGCCGATAGACGTTGTGACCTCTGTGCTGTACTCGATGGCGGAGAGTCAGCAGAAAAGACTTGCGGATAAGCCTATCGTATGCCGTTTCAGCGCTTTCGGTGATAGCTGTGCAAAGTATCAGCTTCGTGTATGGTGCAGGACAAGTGATTATTGGGAGCTCTATTATGCCCTTCTTGACGGCGGAAAGCGGAGATCGGAAGAGCACACGTCT
>CALEPU010000023.1 GCA_937913075.1 uncultured Clostridia bacterium | reverse complement strand
GCGGGATTTTGAAAGATCCCTGATTCTGTAACGGGAACCACCCGCCGAAAGCTACTCTCGTTCACTCCCGAAGCTCCGGGCCGACCTTCCGCAATGCGCAGATAAAGGCTTTCACCGACCGCCTTCTCTCTGAATCCGCACCGAATGCGTACTCCTACCCTTCTCAGCAATTAAACGAATTATAAAATGCCGCCTGCAAAAAGTCAAGGAAAACTTCATTTTTCTCTTTCTACGAATAGAATAACTATAAATATTCCTGAAGATATCTGATACAGATTGTTTACGCTAACACAATCAAAGTCCATCGCTCCATCAATAAGCGCCCCATCGACTTTGATGTATATCCGCATCAGCTTCGCCACACCTGCGCAACACGTTTGATCCGCAGCGGCATGAACCCGAAGCAGGTCATGTATATCATGGGGCACAGCTCCCTTGATGTCACTCTCAAAATTTATTCTCATTATCAGGAAGAGCTTCGGAGAGAGGAAGCAATTTCCCGCATGGAAATCGCTTGGGGCCTTTAAAGAAGTGCAACATCGGTGCAACACAAACTCGAAAAAACCTGTCAAATAGAGTCCAATACAGTCCAATTTAGCGTTACAATTTTCCAATCGAAAAACAAACCGAATCCGAGAAATATACGAAAAAAGTTCTCAGATTCAAATAAATCATTCAAATCTAAGAACTTTTATCAGAGCAGGGGAAGAAGGCTTCGAACCCTCGGCCTACGGTTTTGGAGACCGCCGCTCTACCAGCTGAGCTATACCCCTATATAAAAATGGGCCTTCGGGGACTCGAACCCGGGACCGGCCGGTTATGAGCCGGCTGCTCTAACCAACTGAGCTAAAGGCCCAAACCAGTAATGTAAGGTCGCACAGCCGCCAATATGAAACTGGCGGCTGTACTCTGGCTCCCCTTGTTGGACTCGAACCAACGACCTGCGGATTAACAGTCCGTCGCTCTACCGACTGAGCTAAAGAGGCATATAGCCTGAGCTCCGCAAAGCGGAGCTCAGTGTTGGCAGCGACCTATTTTCCCGGTCCGTCTCCAGACAAGTATCGTCGGCACAGTCGGGCTTAACTTCCGTGTTCGGAATGGGAACGGGTGGACCCCCGCTGTAATAGCCACCAACTATGGTACACCTTCAGGGACTCGAACCCTGGACACCCTGATTAAGAGTCAGGTGCTCTACCAACTGAGCTAAAGGTGCAATTCATTTTGCATAGAGTATTATACTCGAATAATAAAAAAATGCAAGCCCTTTTTTTAATATATATTTATTTGAGCCGAAAAAGCCTCCCGCAGCTCCGTTGCCAAGCGGCCGTTGGCGGTTTCGCAAGAAATTTTATTCGCCGCTGTAATCAAAAGCTCAGATGGACAATACAATTTACCAAACCCCGAAAAGGAGATACACGTATGAACGATATAAGGACCGCCGAGGGTGGACTGCGGCTGCGCTCGCACTGTATACATCTTGACAACCGCGAGCTTTTGAGCATAACCGGCGTTAAGGACGTGGGCAGCTTTAACGAGCGTGAGGTGACTGTCTTTACAGACTCCGGCGGAATGACCGTCGAGGGAGAGGGACTGCACATTACAAAGCTCGATCTTGACGCGGGGCAGGTCAATATCGAGGGAGAGATCTGCGCTATCGAGTACGACGACGCCCCACAGCCTGAAAGAGGCTCCTTCCTGTCGAGGGTGTTCCGCTGATGCGGAATAACCTTTCCGAGCTGCCCGTACTGCTTTCGTGCCTTTGGAGCGGAGCAATGGCGGGCAGCGTCGTTTTTTTGCTCGCACTACCGAAGCTTTTGTGGCGCCGCAAAAACAGAGGACGCAGGCTTCCGTTTGGGACGAGGCTGATATTCGCTCTTTTGGATATTTTGATCTGCGCCGCAGCAGGCGTTATATTTTCGGCCGCGCTGATATCGGCAAACGGAGGGGAGCTGCGGCTTTATGCCGTCGCGGGGTTTTTTATCGCGCTGGCATTCGTGCTGCGGCTTTTAAAGACCGCGGCGGGGCTTGCGGATTAGCCGCGCCGCCTGAGCGGATTAGCCGCGCCTGAGCACTCTCGTATTGCAATTTCACGCCTTTGATTTTATAATAATACCGAGGAAGTCATTGGCAAGGAGGAGATAGCCGTGAGCGAAGTCTGCGTTGTAGGCGGCGTGTGTGTCGATATAGGCGTAAGCCCTTGCGGCGCCTCTGTCCCTCGGGATTCCAACCCGTCGCGCATAGGCGTGCGGATAGGCGGCGTGGGCTTCAACATTGCAAGAAGGCTTGCAGAGCTCGGTCATTCCGTGCGGATGATCTGCGTGCTTGGCGACGACCCCTTCCGCCGGCTTATAATTGCCGAAGCGGAACGCACGGGTGTTCGGCTCCTGCCTGTCAGCGGCAGGAGGAGCGGCGTTTACGTCAGCGTTGACGACGGGGCGGGCGATATGAGCATAGCATATTCCGACCTTGACGATACCGAGAGGCTTTTGACGCCATCGGCGCTTTGCGGCAAAATCGGCATTATAAACGCCTGTGACGCATGCGTTTTGGACGGCAATCTCCCCTCGGAGAGCATAGAATACCTTGCGGACAAGCTCACGGTCCCCGTATTCGCGGATCCGGTCAGCACCAAAAAGGCGCTGAGGTTTTTGCCCGTGCTCGGAAGGCTTGCGGCGATAAAGCCCAATATCTACGAGGCGCGGGCTATGACGGGACTAACGAGTCCGGAGGACTGTGCCGAAGGGCTGTTAAGCTTCGGCTGCGGAGCCGTCTTCATCTCCTGCGGCGCGGAGGGCATTTATTATGCCCAAGGCGATGAAAGGGGACGCGCCCGCACCGTGCCTGTCCGAGGCAACACGACCGGAGCCGGCGACGCCGCCTGCGCAAAGCTTATCGAGGGACTGCTCGCAGGTTTACCTGCCGCCGAGGCTGCCGATAACGCCAACCGCTTTGCTGCCGAGGTAATCGAAACAGCCGCGGAATGAAATAAGAATATCGAACACAAAGGAGTTTTTTTATGAAGCTGAACCCCAATATCACATACTCTCCCGAGGTCGCTGAGGCGATAAAAAACGATATGCCCGTGATAGCGCTCGAGAGCACAATAATCTCTCACGGCATGCCCTACCCCGAGAACGTCGAGACCGCCGGAGAGTGCTGCCGCATAGCGCGCGAAAACGGCGCCGTGCCCGCGACCTGCGCCATACTCGGCGGCAGGCTCTGTGTCGGGCTCACCGACGGGCAGCTTGAATACCTCGGCAAGGCGGGGCAGAAGGCAGCCAAGGCGAGCCGACGCGATATTGCTATACTCGCGTCACGCGGCGCGGACGGCGCGACGACCGTGGCCTCCACGATGATACTCGCCCACATGGCGGGCGTCAGGGTGTTTGCCACGGGCGGCATTGGCGGCGTGCATCGCGGTGCGACGGAGACTATGGATATCTCTGCCGACCTTGAAGAGCTCGGCAGGACGAGCGTCGCGGTGGTCTGCGCCGGCGCAAAGAGCATACTCGATATCGGACTCACGCTCGAATACCTTGAAACCAAGGGCGTGCCCGTAATAGCCTACGGCACGGATGAGATGCCCGCATTTTATACGAGGCGGAGCGGCTTTAAGGCGGATTACCGCATGGATACCCCGCGCGAGATAGCCGCAGCGCTGCGCGCAAGAACGGACCTCGGCATCGAGGGCGGTATGCTCGTGACGAACCCCGTGCCGGAGGAGTATTCCATGGACAAGGCGGTCATCGACAGGGCGATAGACGAAGCGCTTGCCGAGGCTGCGGCTCAGGGCATAAGGGGCAAGGCGACGACCCCCTTCCTGCTTGCCGCCGTCAAGGAGCTCACCGGAGGCGAAAGCCTTAAAGCCAATATCGCCCTCGTCTGCAATAACGTCGCTCTCGCCGCAAAAATCGCGGCGGAGCTTTATAAGATGTAAGGATCATGCGGTTTGATAAAAAAACATGCGGGGCGGAGCCCGTTGCGCTTCGTGCGCATCACGCCGTATGCATTTGCTTTTTTGAGGGCAAGGGGTACAGCGAGGAGTTCGTGCGTCACATGACCGAGACCGCCGCGCTGCTTTCGGGAGACCCGCTCGTCAGGGTGGTCGCTTCTTCCGATACGCTCTGCTCCGCCTGCCCCAATAACGTTGGCGGCGTATGCTCATATTCCGAGAAGGTGCTGCGCTACGACCGCGAGGTTTTGAGGCTCTGCTGCGTTGAGGAGGGCGAGGTGCTGCCCTATTTTAAGCTGCGCAAGTTAGTCATGCAGAGGATACTTCTGCCCCATCGCCGCAGCGCAGTTTGCGCCGACTGCGAGTGGGACGGCGTTTGCACCGCCTCAGCCGCAAAGCAGGGCATTCGGGAGACCTTGCAAATACCTCCGGAGACCTTGTAAATACCGCTTGCATTTGCGCGGATATTGCTATAAAATTAAGTGCGGAGGCTTTGGCGCCTTCCGCAAAAAATACAATTTCGGGGGAAGATATGTTTTCGTTTAAAAAGCTGATCTCGTCCGCGCTTGCCGCCTTGCTGCTCGCCGCTTGCGGCTTATCCGCGGCGCAGGACGCGCAGGAGCCCGTCACCTTTACGCTGACAGCGCCGGAGCAGGCTGCGCCGGGCGAAGCCTTTACCGTGGACGTCGTGATCGGCGGCGGGTATTACGAAGCGCATTCGCTGTTCTTCCGCCTCACCTATAACCCCGAGGTCATGAAGGCCGTTTCCGTCGCTCCGGGCCCCGTTTGGAACGCGCTGCCCATGGACTCCATGAAAGTGCCGAACCTTAATAACTCGGGCGAGGTCAACATCGGCATACTCTGCCCGACGAGCGCCTTCACGGGGACGGGCGTTATTATCACCGTCACCTTTGAATGTCTGGCGATAAGCGATACGCCGCAGTGCATCGATATGAGCGTTTCGGATTTCTTCTATTCCCCGCTCGGCGGCGATGTGTATTATTATGATTTCGAGATAGAGCCTGCAAGCATTATGCTTGCGGAAAAGCCCCTTGGTCTGCCAGGCGACGTTGACGGCGACGGTGAGGTGACCTTCCTTGATATCACCGTGCTTTACCTCTTCCTCACCGGCGAGGGCGGGATCGACGAGGCTTACCTTGCGAACGCGGATTACAATGCCGACGGCGAGCCCTCCTATGCCGATATTACCGATATGTATATCGCGCTGATAGGGTGATACGGAGCTATCGCAAAGGGGCTGCTGCATTAACGCTGCAACAGTCCCTTTAAGTTATTTTATTTTGCTCCGAGCAGCTTCTTCAACAGCGCCGCCTGCCATGGGAACGGCAGCGCGGAGAATAGTTTGAGCTTTAAAGAATTGTTCTTGGCGTACAAAAGGCGCGGACGCTTTTTTTGCAATATGCCGGCGACCCATTCGGCAAAAACCGCGGGATCCTTTGCGGAGCCTATCTCGCCGAGCATTATACTGCGAAATCTTGCCGTGACCTTGGGGTAGAGCTTCGTCGTGCGGCTCATCCTTTCCATCTCGCGCAGCGAGGCTTGGGGCATACCGCTGCCAAACGCGCCGGGACGCAGTGTGACTACCCTTATGCCCACAAGCTCCAGCTCAAGCGCAAGCGAGTGCGCGTAGCTTTCGAGCGCGGTCTTGGTCATGCTGTAAATGCCGTTGAAGGGCAAAGGATCGAGCGGCGCAAGCTCGCTCGTGACGACCGCTATCCTCGGCAGCGCATTGCCTCTTGCCGCAAGCAGCAGCGGCAGAAAAGCCTTGTTGACGCGGTACACGCCCATGAGATTGACGGCAAGCATTTGCGAAAGCCCGCTCTCGTCTATCTCGACAAATGAGTCCATGGTATAGACCCCTGCAAGATGCAGTACGGCATATAGCTTGGGCGTTATTTGCGCAACGGCTTTCGCGGCTGCTTCGACGCTCGCCTCATCGGAAACGTCCATCACGAGGGGCAGTATGCCCTCTCCGGCCTTGGGCTCCGCGATATCGGCAGCGATCACCTTAAAGCCCCTGCGGGCAAGCTCGCTTGCGGCGGCGGCGCCGAGACCGCCGCAGGCGCCGGTTACGAGCACGTATTTTTCGTTCATATAAGACCGATCACTTGTTTATTATCGGCAGATCGCTCCGCTCCCACGGCAGGTCGACGTCAGTCCTGCCGAAATGACCGTAGGCGGCAGTCGCGCGGTAAATAGGACGGCGCAGCGCAAAGCGCTCTATTATCGCCGCGGGACGGAAATCGAAGCTTGCCTCTACTGTCCTTTCAAGCTGCTCGTCCGGCATTACGCCCGTGCCGAAGGTATCGACCCTGACCGAAACGGGGCGGGCAACGCCTATGGCGTAGGCGACCTGTATCTCGCACTTTTTTGCCAGCCCCTGCGCCACAAGATTTTTTGCGACGTAACGGCAGGCATAGCAGGCGGACCTGTCAACCTTGGTTGGATCCTTGCCGGAGAAGCTGCCGCCGCCGTGCCTTGCGTAGCCGCCGTAGGTATCGACTATTATCTTGCGCCCTGTCAAGCCGCTGTCACCCTGCGGGCCGCCTATAACAAATCGCCCCGTGGGATTGACGAGCACCTTTGTATTATCGTCGTAAAGCCCCTCGGGCAGTACGTTTAAAATCACCTCGCGCTTTATATCCTCGGTGAGGCAATCCATATCGACGTCGGGATCGTGCTGTGTTGAAAGCACTACCGTGTCGACCCTTACGGGGCGGTCGCCCTCATACTCGACCGTTACCTGACTCTTCCCATCGGGGCGCAGGTAGGGCAGCCTTCCGCTCTTTCTTACCTCGGTCAGACGGCGAGTCAGCTTATGAGCGAGCGAAATGGGCAGGGGCATGAGCTCCGGCGTCTCGTCGCAGGCGTAGCCGAACATCATGCCCTGGTCTCCCGCGCCGTTCATGAGCGCCGCGTCCTCCCCG